>JAYSVZ010000234.1:0-6259 GCA_043718305.1 Planctomycetota bacterium
AGCAAGCCGTCGCCCTCAATCCGATTCCCGACAAGTCCCTGATCAAGGGGAAACACAACCTGTAGTATGCACTTGAGGGAAGGGGATACCTATTTGGGGGAAAATAATCACAACCCCTGGCGCATTGCATCTTTGTCGTCGCAAGGAGTTCCTGTGTCAGGTGATCCGTCAAACTCCCCTGGCCCCCGCGAAGGGCCGCTGGACGAAGGCGGAAAACTCGCGCACATGGGGGTTGTCGAGCAGTGGCATTCGCAGCAAGTCGATTGGCTGCGAGTGTTTGTGTTCGGCATCATACGGGACAATGACTTCGTGGCGGATGTCTTGCAGACGGTCTTTCGGAAAGCCCTTGAGCATGGCGGAACGGTCGAACCGCAATCGGTTCGGGCGTGGCTGACCAAGGTGGCCCACAATGAAGCTCTGCTTCTTAAGCGGAAGCAAGGGGTCATCGCGCGGGCGATGACGAAGCTTGGCGGCGGCCAATCGGGCCTCGACGCGAGTGACTTGCCGATTGCGGAACTGATGCGGCAGGAGACAGCCGTCAAGGTTCAGGTGGCGGTTGGCCAGCTTCCCGCAGAGCAGCGGTTTGTGGTCGAGCGGCGAATCCATGGCGACCAGACGTTCACCGAGATCGCCACCGAGTTGGGTGTCCCGTTGGGGACTGTGCTGACGCGGATGCGACTCGCCTTGGCGAAGTTGCGAGTGGCCCTTGATGACGAGGATCAATGAGAGGTAGCAGAAGTCGTAAGACTTCTGACGTCAGAAGTCTTACGACTTCTGCTACCCTCCACAGGAAACAATCATGACGAATTCCAATCCGACTGACGACACCCTCCTGATGGCGGTGCGGTACGTCCTCAACGAGTGCGATGCCACCGAACTGGCAGCCTTCGAGGCCCGCCTCGGGGATGACCCCGCCGCGCAAGAAGCCCTCGTCGAGGCTGTGCGAATCGTAGCGCTGTTGCAAAAAACGCCAACGTGCCAGTCGTTGGAGTCCAGCCTTCAGGCTGCTCCGGGAAGAGCGGCCCCCGCTCGTCGATCGTGGAAGCCCGCTGCGCTCGTCACTGCCAGCTTGCTGGTCGCTGTGGCCGTCATTTGGCAGTCACGGCCCGCCACTCAGAACCGCCAGGTGGCCATCCATGATTCCCCCGCCTTAGCCCAGGTGTGGACGACGCTGGATGCCGATCAGATCGTGGCGGAAGTTGCCGACGAAGAGGCCACCGAAGACTCCGCTGATGAACTGGAAACCGCCAGCGATGTCCCCGATTGGCTGTTGACCGCAGTGCTGGTGGAAGAAGCCAACGGCCAGTCGGACGACGAGATGGGGTTCGACGAGGAGACGCAACTATGAGCCTCCGTACCGAGCAGATGGTCGTGAGTGATTCGACAGCGAGCGGCGGACGTCAGTCCGCCGTGTTCTCGGGTCGCAATTCCAAGGCCGCTGTTGCTTTTCAATCAGACTCCCCGGGGGGTCTAGGCCGTGAGACCCGCAGACACGGCGGACTGACGTCCGCCGCTCGCTGTCTTCTTTTGGTGTCGGCACTCCTGGTGTCAGCGGTGTCGGCGGACGATGCCAAAGAAGGCGACAAGAAGAACCCACCCAAGGAGGCTGCGAAAGCCGCCCAGTTGAAATCGGTGGGTGAACTCCAACCCGAGCAAGAGGCCGCAGCCCTGGCCTTTGCCGGGGAGCATCATCCGGAACTCAAGTCCTTGGTCGAGTCGCTCAAGACCGCCAATCCGGACGGTTACAAAAAGGCGATTCACGATCTCAGCAAGACTCACGAGCGGCTCGGTAAGCTCAAGGCCAACAAGGCCAGTGAACGCTACGAACATGAGTTGGCTCTCTGGAAACTCGAATCCCGAATTCGTCTCACGGCTGCTCGCAGCGCGATGAAGGATACGGATGAGTTGCGGGCGGAACTGAAAGCCCTCGTCGAACAGCGGCAGGCTCTTTCACTTCAGTGGCTCAAGGCGGAACGCGAACGGACCGCAGCCCGGTTGACGAAGCTCGACGCGGAACTGCTCACAGCGCAGCCCGAGTCGGTCGACGCCGAAGTGGACCGGCTGCTCAAGTCGGTGAAGACGAAGAAGCCAGGCGTGGCGGCGAGCATTAAGAAGACGAAGACGGCCAAGCCGAAAGACACGACCCCGTAGGACATCACTCCGTAGCAGAACCACTCCGTAGCAGAACTCGTAAGAGTTTTGCGTCCTAGGATCACGATCAGAAGTCTTACGACTTCTGCTACGACTCCGTAGCAGAACTCGTAAGAGTTTTGCGGACCCGAGATCAACGACCAACCTGCGATCAGAAGTCTTACGACTTCTGCTACGACTCCCTTGGAGTGTTTGAATGACGAGTGGAACTCGAACCTGGGCACTCCTCGCGGGACTCTGTCTCGCGTGGACCTCCGTTCTCAGTGCGACTGACACGATCGTCCCCGCGAGCCAGCGGTTCCAGGCGACCGACACGACGGAAGTTCCCGACTTCCAACAGCACGTCGTCCCGCTGATGGGGAAGCTCGGCTGCAACGGGCGGGCTTGTCATGGGTCGTTCCAGGGGCAGGGGGGCTTTCGTCTGTCCCTGTTTGGATACGACTTCAAGATGGACCACGAAGGTCTCTCCGAGCGAATCGACAAGGATGCTCCTGCCGATAGCTATGCCCTCCAGAAGGGGACCAACACCGATCCGCACAAGGGCGGGAAGCGGATGGAGATTGGAAGCTGGGAATACAATGTTTTCCTGACCTGGATCAAGGCCGGGGCCAAGCCAGTCGAGACCGCCAAGAAGCTGGTCCAACTGGAGATCACCCCGAAGGAGATTCTCTACTCGGGCAAGGGGCAATCGACGCCACTGAAAGCGGTCGCCATTTGGGCGGATGGCACGCAAGAAGATGTGACCTGCCTGTGCCGGTTCCAGACGAACGACCCGCAGGTGTGTGACGTGACCCAAGGCGGCGTGGTGACCTCGAACGAGCCGGGCGACACGCACATCGTCGCCTTCTACGACAATGGCGTGGTGCCGGTCCCGGTGATCCGTCCGGTCTCCCCGAACTATGGCGACAATTACCCCCTGGTCGCGACGAACACCAAGATCGATGAACTGGTCATCGAAAAACTCCGCAAACTCGGGACGTTACCGTCCGAGGTCTGTACCGATGCGGAGTTCCTGCGGCGTGTGAATCTCGACCTGACTGGGACGCTTCCGACCTCGGTAGAGGTCCGAACGTTCTTGGCCGACACCAGCGCTGACAAGCGGACCAAAAAGGTCGACCAACTGCTGGAGACCCCAGCCTACGCCGCGTGGTGGACAACCCGGCTGTGCGACTGGACCGGCAACGCCAGCACTCAACTCAACAACACGGGGATTGGTCGCGAAAGTTCGGACCGCGAGTGGTACGACTGGATCTACAAGCGAGTGTCGGCGAATGCCTCGTACGACAAGATCGCGGAAGGGATCGTGCTCGCGACGAGTAAGAAGCCAGGCGAATCATACGAAGACCTCTGCAAGCGGATGTCAGCTTCCTATAAGGACGGCAAGTCGTACGCCGACGAAGAGGGACTGGTTTACTTCTGGGCTCGGCAGAACTTCACCAAGGCGGAAGACCGCGCGATCGGGTTTGCCTATACGTTCCTCGGCTCACGCATCCAGTGTGCCCAATGCCACAAGCACCCGTTCGATCAGTGGACGCAGGACGACTTCAAGATGTTCGAAGCTTTCTTCACCCGCATCCAATACGCTCGCAACGGGAGCGACAAGAAGGTCTACGAGAAGATGGTCGCCGACCTGGGCCTCGACCCCAAGAAGCTCAACGGCAACAAGCTGCGCGATGCCTTGTCCGAAGCAGTGAAGGAAGGGAAGGTGATCCCGGTCGCTGACCTGCTGGTCCAGGCTCCAAAGTACATCAAGGCGAATGACAAGAAGAAGAAAGACAACGGCAAGCAGAACACTGTCCCCGATTCGCCAAAGGCCAAACTGCTGGGTGGCGAGGTGGTCGACATCGACAAGCTCCAAGACCCCCGTGAGCCGCTGATGGCGTGGCTGCGGGGAAACCCGCTCTTCGCCAAGGCATTCGTCAACCGCGTGTGGGCCAACTACTTCAACCGCGGCATCGTCGAGCCGACCGATGACATGAACTTGGCCAACCCGCCCAGCAACGTGGCGCTGCTGGATCATCTCGCGACCGGGTTCGTGGCGAGTGGATTCGATATGAAGTGGGTCCATCGCGAGATTTGCAACAGCGACACCTACCAGCGGTCGTGGCGGCCTAATGAGACGAATCAACTCGATGAGCGAAACTTCAGTCGCTCTGTTCCTCGCCGGATGCCTGCGGAGACCACCGTCGACGCGATCCATCTCGCCACGACGATGACCTCCGATGTCGCGGCGTTCGATACCGAGATCAAAACGCGAGCTGTCTCTCAGGCCAGCACTTCTCGCAACAACAACGGGCAAGGTCAACTCTACGCACTCAGCGTCTTCGGTCGGTCGACGCGGGAGAACGCGTGCGACTGCGACCGGTCGAACGAGTCGAGCCTGCTCCAGACGCTCTATCTCCGAAATGACAGCGATGTTTACAAGGAAATGGACCGGGGAGATGGATGGCTTGCGGAACTCGGCAAGCAGTATGGAGCCAAGGTCATCGCCCCGCCGGAAGCTCCGGCGAAGTCGAAGCCCGCTGACTACGACACCAAGCTGGCCGAACTCAAGAAGAAGGCCGAGAAGCTCAAAGGCTCCGACGATAAACGGGCCATTAAGCTTGCCGAGCGCGAGGCCCTGGCCTACGAACGCCGCTACGCCAAGCTCCCCCCAGCTTCGAAGACCGAAGCCGCGACTGCCGAAGCGAAGCCCGAGACGAAGAAGCCGCTGCTGCCCGAGGAGACGATCAAGCCGATGATCGAGGAAGCTTATCTCCGTACGGTGAGCCGCTTCCCCAGCGAATCGGAAATGGCGACGGCCCTGCACTTCGTTCAGCAGTCATCGACGCCCCTCTCCGGGGTTCGCGACATCCTCTGGTCACTCTTGAACACCAAAGAGTTCATCGTCAATCACTGATTGTCGGCGACTTCTCCGAAGTCGCTGATTCGGTGTCTCACTTCAATGCGGCACATTCTCCCAGGGTCGCACCGGCGATTTCGGAGAAATCGCCGACACCCCAAAACACACTCACCTCTCAAAAGGACTTCTCCATCATGGCCTTCCACATCCAATGTGACGGTTTCGGTCGACGCGATTTCCTCAAGGCCGGGGCGCTCACGCTCGGCGGCCTCTCGATGGGCCAGTTCCTGCGGATGAGTGCCGCCGGAGAAACCAACCCTGCCGCCAAGGCCAAGTCGGCGATCTTCATCAACCTCGCCGGTGGCCCCAGCCACATGGATACGTTCGACCTCAAGCCGAATGCGCCCGACACCCATCGCGGCGAGTTCAAGACGATCCAGACCAGCGTCTCGGGGATCGAGATCAGCGAGCATCTACCGAACCTGGCCACATCCATGGACAAGTTCGTGATTCTGCGCGGAGTCAGCCACTCGATCGCTGCTCACAACCTCGGCTCCGAATACGTCAACTGCGGCAACCGCCCACTGCCATCGCTGGAGTTTCCCGGCTACTCCTCGGTCATCTCGAAGGAACTCGGCGGACCAGCCGACTTGCCGCAAGCGGTGGCGATTCCGAACGCTCAGTACCAACGAGGTGGTTACCTCGGTGTGAAGTACGCTCCCCTCAACACCGGCAAGGCTCCGACCGCCGGCCAAGCGTTTGCCGTTCGCGGTGTCTCGCTCGGTAACGGGCTGACGATCGCCGATGTCGAGAAGCGGCAAGGGCTGCTCAATAGCCTCGACACGGCCTTCACCGGGTTCGAGAAGCAGAACCAACTGCTCGATGGCCTCGACCGCTTCTCGCAACAAGCCTACTCGATGATCACCTCGCCAAACGCTCGCAAGGCGTTCGACATCAGCCAGGAGAACGCCGAGTTCGCGGGCAAGTTCGGCACCAGCGGCTTCGGGCAAAGCTGCCTGCTGGCCCTGCGGCTGATCGAATCCGGCGTGCGGTTCACGACGATCACGAATGGCGGCTGGGACACCCACAACGATGGGTTCACAGCTCTCAAGAACAAGCAACTCCCACCGTTCGATCAAGGCTTGGCCGCTCTGCTGAACGGACTCGCCCAGCGTGGCCTACTGGAGTCAACTGCCGTGTACGTGACCGGTGAGTTCGGTCGCACTCCGAAGATCAACACGCAGCGCGTCGGTCGCGACCACTACC
>JAYSVZ010000235.1:0-6253 GCA_043718305.1 Planctomycetota bacterium
CAGGCGGCGATCGACCGCTTGCGAACACTCCTCAAGGCCGCCTCGCAACAGAAAGCCAAGTCCTCCTCGAGCCGCTCGTCCGATTCAAAGTCGACTGACGATTCTCAGGATCAACAGAAACCTGAGAGTGAGGACTCCCCCTCCAATGCCCCGCAAGAGGGCGGCGGACGAAGGGCCGATGACCAAAACTCGAAAGAGTCATCGGAGGGAGTGAGCGGCCCGAACGCGATCGGCGATGGTTCACTCGCCTCGGGTGTCCGAGCGACAGCCGTCTGGGGCCATCTCCCCAAGCGGGATCAAGCAGCCGTCATGCGCACGCTGACCGAGAGCATCCTTCCCGAATACGCAGCTCAGATTCAGGACTATTACAAAGCAATCGCCGAAGGCCGCTGATCACGAGCCTGTATCGCCTCCCTTTGCCCCAAGGTATCGAACTGTTTAGACGCTGACCGAGCCCTCTCACCTCTCACCTCTCACCTCATGCCCGCTTCGCTCTTCAGCCCACCAGACCTCGCCCGCTTCCATCGCGAGGGCTACTTCGTTGTCCGGCAACTCGCCCCGACGGAGATGCTTGTCCGCATGCGCGAGGTCACGCGAGCGGGGCTCGACCGCGCGATCCCGCCGATCGAGTTCGAGGCTGACCTGAGCTATCCCGGGGCTCCCACTTCGCATGATGCGGAGGGGGGCCGCACGGTCCGCCGCTTGAAGCAGGCTCTGACCCGGGACCACATCTTTTTACAGTGGGTCACCCTGGAGGGCGTTCTCGGTCGGCTGAAGCAGCTCCTTGGCCCACGAATCGTCTGCCCACTCGCCCACCACAACTGCATCATGACCAAGGAGCCGCGATTCAGTAGTGACACCGGCTGGCACCAAGACATCCGCTACTGGGCCTTCACTCGTCCGGAACTGGTCAATGTCTGGCTGGCTCTGGGGAACGAACGCCCCGAGAATGGTTGCCTGAAGGTGATTCCCGGAACGCACCGCATGACCTTCGACCGCGAGCAGTTCGATGACGAGCTGTTCTTGCGAGAAGATCACCCCCGGAATGTGCAGCTTCTGGAACAGGCAGAGCATGTTTCGCTCGACCCGGGCGATGTGCTTTTCTTTCACTGCCTGACGTTTCACGCCGCCTCACGGAATCAGACCCGCGAGACCAAGACCTCGGTCGTCTTTACGTTCCGCCCTGAAGATAACCCTCCAATAGCCGGAAGCCGGTCGAGCGAGGCCCCGGAACTTCTGCTCCCATAGTGTGAGGGCTTTCAAGGCATGGAGCACCTCAGAATTCAGAGGCACCCACCGGTGATCAGTCATCCGATGGGGAACCACGGAACACCACGCGCAGAGGGCCGCACGCCTTCAGTTGCGATCCGGACGCTTTCCAGTCATCCTCCGAACTCGTCATCACGCGGAGAGTTTCCCGGGGTGACCGACACATCCAGAGAGTTCCCATGACCAACGGTTTCGGCATCATTGGCACCGGCATGATCGCCCACTTCCATGCGAAGGCGATCGCCGCGATTCCGGGCGCGAAGCTCATCGGCTGTTACGACCGCGTGCCGGGGCGGGCCGGGCAGTTCGGGCAGGAATACGGCTGTCAGGGGTATGAGGATTTCGAGGCGTTCTTGACGAACCCCGGGATTCAGGTGGTCACGATCTGCACTCCGAGCGGGGCCCACATGGAGCCCGCCGTCGAGGCCGCTCAAGCGGGGAAGCACATCCTCGTCGAGAAGCCACTGGAGATCACCTTGTCGCGGTGCGATGCGATCATCAACGCCTGTGCGCAGGCGGGCGTGCAACTCGGGGCGATCCTTCCCTCGCGATTCTCGGCGGCGAATCTCGCCCTCAAGGCGGCGATCGATACGGGCCGGTTCGGGCGGCTGACGATGGGGGACACCTATGTGAAGTGGTGGCGGACCCAGCAGTATTACGACAGCGGCAACTGGCGCGGCACCTGGGCGCTGGATGGCGGAGGAGCCTACATGAACCAGGCGATCCACAACGTCGACTTGCTCTACTGGATGATGGGCGATGTGGCCGAAGTGATCGGGATGACGGCCACGCTGGCCCATGAACGGATCGAAGTCGAGGATGTGGGGGCCGCTGTGGTGAAGTTCAAGAACGGAGCGATTGGCACTCTGGAAGCGACCACCAGCGCGTGGCCGGGCCTGCAGAAGAAGACCGAAATCCACGGCACCCAAGGTTCGGCCATCATCGAACAGGATGACCTCTTGCTCTGGCAGTTCGAAACCGAGCAACCGACCGACGCTGCGCTGCGCGCCGCGCTGGCTCAAAAGACCGGCAACACCGGCGGAGCAAGCGATCCGAAGGCGATCTCTTTCATCGGTCACCAGAAGCAGTTCGAGGACTTTTTGAAGGCGGTGAATTCGGGCACCAAGCCCGCGATTGATGGCCTGGAAGGACGCAAGAGCGTGGAGATTATCCTCGCGATCTACGAATCGGCCTGGACCGGGCGGAAAGTCTCGTTGCCGCTCAAGGCAGATCCGAAACGACCGGGATAAGGCGGCAAACGCAGACTGCGCAGGTCGGAAATGGGACCGGCCAAGAATCCGACCGTGGGTAGCGGTTTGATTTGGGTGTTGGAGTCCAGCCTTGAGGCTGCTCCGGACAGGCTAAAGCCTGGACTCCAACTCCCATACTGAGTCCTGACGCGGCGTGGCCAGTGTTGTTTCGCCCTTTCAGGGCAAGGCAGATCTGTGAATCGTGACCCAGGGCGGCGCTCCCGTGGGTCGCTCTGCCCTGGGCTGGTGTGTGGCTGCCCCTTCGGGGCGGAGAGCCGAATCGTCAACATGTCACAGACAGCTTCACTCGTTCACGGAGACGATATGTTGAATCAGCCAGTTGGGCGATTGTGACCATTACCTCCCCTTCCGAAGGCAATTCCTCGTCACCGGCCCAGCAACCATAGAGGTTCCGGATCTGATTTCTTGCGACATACTCCGACAGTGCCTGCCTGGACTCTCGACAGACAACACCTTCATCGGAACCGGCGGCTAGCGCCGTGCCGCTCACTGGCTGATACGGGTGCGTGGGTCACGTGCCCCTGATCAAGCGACTCAACGACGATCGTGTTCACAGCACTGGCCTCGCCCTCCCGAGGGAGAACGCCAAGAACTCCACGATGTCAAATACCGCCGACTGTTCAACACCTTGGAAAACCGGTTCATCCGACTATTTTGGGGGTGGGAACCGTCGCCTGACCACCTCACGAACGCCGCCATGAACAGACAATTCGCCCCAACCTCAACCCCAACGGGGTTTCGCCTCGTAGCCCAGGGTTGCACGCGCAGCGGGCTACCCTGGGACCACCAGTGGTTCAGCCCTCAACCCCAATGGGGTTGCGTCCATTTCGTGAGGCAAAATTCACGGATTCAGGCACGGGGTCGACGCAACCCCCTTGGGGTTGGAATCGCCCGACCTCGCCCCCAATTCGCCAGATGAACCGGTCAAGAACATCCGTCGCCCCGAAAGGGGCAGCCACACACCAGCCCCGGGCACAGCGAAACGGCAACAGCCGTGCAGCGCCGCCCTGGGTTGCGGTTTGATTTGGTGGGTTGGAGTCCAGCCTTTAGGCTGCTCCGGGGCAGGCGAAAGCCTGAACTCCAACCCCCAGACTGAGTGCTGACGAGGCGCTGGCCAGTGTTGTTTCGCCCTTTCAGGGCTGGGGGTATGCGTGACTCGTGACCCAGGGCGACGCTCCCGTTGGTCGCTCTGCCCTGGGCTGATGTGTGGCTGCCCCTTCGAAGCGGAGTAGGCGTGAGCGTGGTCGGCGGGCATTCGAGGGGGCGTGAGCGGTTCACCTGACGGCGTGCGGTCGTGAGCCGTCGAGCTTCCGCGACATGCCGGATCGAGGATCGACCAGGCATTCGCCGCGAGAGCGGCGGCAGCAGATAGCCGTGGGCGCAGCGGCCTCCGCCGCCAGCCCACGGAACGCCTGGCGAGTTCGCCCCAGCCGCGAGAGCGGCGACAGCGCTGCCCCGTGGCCGAGGTTGGTGCCTCTCCCCTCGATTCTCCCTGTAACCGCTTTCGCGGCGAAAAAGGCTCCGGCTGAACCTGACCTGCGTGAGTGAGCCACTCCTTGACGATCGCCCCCGGCAACCAACCACTCGCTGAAGCCAATGGAATCGCTGCCCGCCTCAACCACACCGACAGCGTTTTCATATTCTTCCAGGAATTGTGAGTTTACTTGGGGGCTAAGCACCG
Organism: Planctomycetota bacterium; assembly: GCA_043718305.1. Taxonomy (GTDB): domain Bacteria; phylum Planctomycetota; class Planctomycetia; order Planctomycetales; family Planctomycetaceae; genus TH-plancto1. The sequence goes on from JAYSVZ010000235.1 coordinate 4,222, forward strand.
AATACGATAAACAAGCCATCAACAGCCGTCGCGATTGCCGCTGACCGCGTAGGACACCATCTGGTTTCTTTGAAACGATGGCATATTCATCCGCGATCAACTTGCGAGCACAACACTCCTCTGAATTGAAAGGCAATCGAACATGACCGAGAACTGGGAATTCGGGAACTCCGCGAAGCATACTGGCAGCGAAATCGAGAACCGGCTCAAGTCCGCTTCGGCGTTAAGCGTCGTCACATTGGACGTACAAAAGGGCACGGGTTCGTTCTATCGAACGAAGACGGGCCTCTTGAGCATCGCCACGCTCTCGTCATGCGACTGCAACGATTTTGCTCGCAAGAGGAAGATGCCCATTCCGTGCATGCACATCTATCGAGTTGCCATTGAACTGGGTTTGATGCCCTGGCTGAAGCAGGAACTACACGATCCACGCATCGGGATCTCATCAGAGGATGTCGAAGTTGAGGAAAAGCGGATTGCTTCTTTGGCTCCCGACGGAACCGCTTGGGGCGGATGGAGTCTTGATGTCCACCTGTCCCGTGTGCAACAACGCAGGCAAATGGATGGTCACCAATACCACCTGGAGGGACTCTGTCGAGGGATCAGCACTGGCCAGTGGATTGTGAAGAACTATGCGGTGACACTCAGTACATGTGAATGCGGAGATTTCCAGGCAAGGCGATTGCCGTGCAAGCATATCTACGCAGCCGCGATCGATCTCGGAAAACTGCTGCCGATCAGCCGCAGCTTCTTCCTGAAGTATCGGGGTGTCGTGTAGCAAGGGGAGCCCGACTTGCTTGTGAGTCGGGGCGGCATCCGGGGGTGGCTTGTCCAGCAGCACTACCCGTCTAGCCCCCCCCATCAAGAGTCATTGCTCGGTAGTCTCAAAAAGTATTCGATCCACTTCTTTACAATGCTTCAGTTCTGCCTCGTCCAAACTCCTCCGCGAGCATGTTTCGGACACATTGACTTCCATGGATTGAACCAACGTCGTAACAGCGAAGAGAATCACTGCCTGCGTTTTCCAGCTATTCGCGATCAATTGCCGTTCAGCGTCCGATGGCCAAGGCCATGTAATACATTTTGTCCAAGACTTTCTCTGATTCTCATCCATCTTCCGAAGATGATCTTCGAAAGTGAACCGAACGTATCGAAAGTCGTGTGCAAGTTTGTTTCGCAACTCTGCCATTCGTCTCACAAACGCCCTCTGATCTTTTGTCAACAGACTGAGATTCTCAGTGAGATCCAGCTTGCCGATTTCCTCGTCTGCAAGTGGAATCCGCTCAAAGTGTGATCGAAGTGCATCCTCTCCCATTCTCCGCACGAGCGCAAGGGATATCCGTGTCTCCAAGAAGGCTTGTGATACGATGACGAACGACCAGTCGTTACAACTTGATGTAACACTCATATATTCCGAAATCCCTGAAACCGTGGCATCCACGGAGTCTAGGATTTCCGAGATGAGCTTTTCAGGATCGTCCCTGTGGATTGGCATGTCACACCAGACAGTAGGAATTCTCGTGAGGTTCGGCAAATCACCCGCCCAAGTCTTTGATGATCTCGTCCACGCCCGCCAGTTGCTTGTGCAGCCCGGCCAGTGTCTCGCGAATCCCAGCGACGACCTCGGCGGGGGCCTTGGCGACGAAGGCTTCGTTGCCGAGTTTGCTCTCGTGGCCCGCGATGTGTTTGCGGATCTTGTCGGCCTCTTTCTTTTGGCGGGCCAGTTCGGCAACGGGGTCGATGATGCCTTTCAGGGGGATGTAGCCATCGGCGTCGCCCAGGGAGAAACCGGCGGAGGCACTGGGACGCACCACGTCGGCTCCGGCAGCTGAGAGGACTGCTTTGGCGAGGTTGTCGAACTGGGCGGCGACCTGGGTCATCTCGCCCGCGACTTCGGACGAGGCCCGGATCAGCAGTTGCAACTGAGTGGTCGGCGGGATGTTGTAAATGGCTCTCACGTTGCGAACGGCGGCGATCGTTTCTTGCAGCCGGGCGAACCGGCGTTCGAGGGCTTCGTCACGCCACGCACGGG
>JAYSVZ010000236.1:0-2172 GCA_043718305.1 Planctomycetota bacterium
ACAATCGTTGAAGCGACGAGCATCGAGATGTCCAACGGCGTTGAGCAACCCGTGTCCGTCTGAGCCCCAGTAGCTGGCCCAGCGAGCGGGGGACGTTGAGTCCCCCGTGCCGGAGCGAGCGTGGCATGACACTGCCGGGACTCTGAAGAACGCCTGCGGATTCGGGATCGCTTCCCGCGTGACACCCCCGACTGATGTCGGGGGCTCGCTGGTTGGCAGATTTCTTATGAAATCTGCTACGGGCGTGAGATGGGCGGGGCACTTTCGTTTTCCCGAACGGCCCCGTACAGTCTCCGCATCGTCATGGGTCGCGCGTTGACCTGGGCCGTTTTCATTGGACACCTCAAGCTCCATCAGCATGTCAACTCACATCTCCATCGCCACACTCGATGCCCTGGCCAAGTTCGACACCCCGACGGTGTGCAATGTGATCGAGTTGTTTGCGGTTCGGCCCCGGAATCAGGGGTACATGAACGACACGATCAAGAGTTGTTTCCCGAAGCTCCCCCCGATGGTCGGGTTCGCGGTCACTGCGACGTTCCGCAGTATGCAAGCCCCGCGTGGTGGAGATGCTTACACCGGGATGAAGGATCAGGTGGAAGCCTTCGCCAACGTCCCCGGCCCGCCGGTAATGGTGTTTCAGGATCTCGACCAGCCGTGTGTCTCGGCGACCTTTGGCGAGGTGATGTGTACGGTCTACAAGTCGTTCGGAGCGCGGGGGCTGATCACCTCGGGGACGGGCCGCGATCTGGACCAGGTCGAGGCGTTCGACTTCCCGGTCTTCACAAACGGGTCGATCTGCTCACATGGCTATTGCCACATGCCGCATCTGAACGTGCCGATCACCGTGGGGGGAATTTGCGTGGAGCCGAACATGCTGCTGCATGCAGACCGCAACGGGGTCTCGACAATTCCGCTGGAGATCGCCAGCGAGATCCCGGACGCCTGCCGCGAGCTGATGGATGCCGAGCAGATCATTCTCGACTACTGCCGGAAGGGAACACCGACCGTGGCCGGTTTTGCAGAGGCCCGCCAGGCCTCGCAGGCAGCGATTGATGCCCTCGGTCTGCGGCTGCGGAAGAAGTAATCTGGCTGAACGGTGGCAGCGAAGCATCCACGATCACCTTCTCCGTTCTCGACCACTCATGTCGCTCTCCCGTGCCCTTCAACAGGTTCTTCGCAGTTGGCAATCCGCCGGGTTGGATCATTGGCATCGCGTCGCACCGACCGAGGTCTCCCGCGAGGTGATGCCTTCCGAGCCGGCCCCGCTCCCCGCCACATCCTCACCCCCATCCGTGGAGTCGCCCGAACTCATGGCTCGTAAGTCCGCTGCTGCCCGCCCCGAGTTGCCGGTGATCTCCGTCGCACCGGAGATCCAATCGACCGGATCGCGGGAAGAGAAGCTCGCCGCCCTCGCCGCTCGCGTGGCGACCTGCACCCGGTGCCAGGAACTCGCCGCTACTCGCCAGCAAACGGTGTTCGGCGTCGGCGATCCCGCCGCGCGCGTGATGTTCATCGGCGAGGCCCCCGGTGCCGATGAGGATGAGCAGGGTGAACCGTTCGTCGGGCGAGCGGGTCAACTGCTGACCAAGATCATCATCGCTTGCGGTTGGACGCGCGAGGAACTTTACATCTGCAACATCCTCCGCTGTCGACCGCCGGGGAACCGGTTACCGGAGCCACTCGAGGCGGCGAACTGCCGCGAGTACCTCAACGCTCAGATTGCGATCGTCGACCCCGACTACATCGTCTGCTGGGGTTCATGTGCGTCGCAGAATCTACTGGGCAGCGAAGAGACGATCGGCAAGCTGCGCGGTCGGTTCTACACGCACGGGCGAGCCAAGGTGCTCTGCACGTATCACCCGTCGTACCTGCTGCGGAATCCCGAGGCGAAGAAGCCGGTGTGGGAGGACATGAAGTTCCTGTTGACCGAAATGGGACTGAAGGTGCCCGAACAGTGACTGCTTCTTGATGGCTGGAAAGATGTCCTTTTCCGGCTCCCCTGCGTCGAGCAGGCGGTGGGTCGATCGTCAACATGGCCAGCAATGCCGGGTTGCTACCGCGAGCGCATGACCCGGTCTATTCAATCAGCAAGTTGGCGCTCGTCGGTCTGACGAAGAGCCTGGCCCTCTCGCATTCGTCCGATCGGATTCGCGTCAACTGCATCTGCCC
>JAYSVZ010000237.1:0-2171 GCA_043718305.1 Planctomycetota bacterium
GGACTGCCGGTTGTTCCGTATTTGCGACGTGATGCATTGGGTCACCACGCCTGATTTCCGAGCTTTGTCCGCCTGATCCGAAGTCGATTCGATGCCTGAGCAGATCACCATACTCGGCACCGGGGCCATGTCGACGGCCTGTGCCGTACTCTTGGGATCGCAACCGGAAGTTCGCGTCACGCTCTGGGGGCGTGATCCCGTGCATACCGAAACGATCGCTCGCACACGGGAGAATCGTCGGCTCTTGCCAGGAGTGCGGCTCCCGGATGCGGTGATTGTGACGCACGATGCGGCCATCGCTTGCCGTGGGGCGGATGCTTATGTCGTGGGAATCCCGACACAGTATCTGCGAGCTGCCATGGAGACCTTGGCTCCGCAGATCGAGGCCGGGGTGCCAGTCCTAAGCCTCGTCAAAGGGATCGAGAACGAGTCGCTGCTCCGCCCCAGTGAGATCTTGCGTGAAGTGCTCGGCCCGCGCCCCATCGTCGCCCTCAGCGGACCCAGCCACGCCGAAGAGGTCGCCCGCCGAATGCCATGCAGTGTGGTCCTGGCCGGGCACGACTTGGCCTTCCTCAAGGAGGCCCAGCGGCTCTTCGCGACCGACCGGTTCCGCGTCTACACAAACACCGACTTGATCGGCGTCGAACTCGGCGGAGCCTTGAAAAACGTTATCGCGATTGCAGCCGGGATCTGCGATGGCCTGAAGTATGGCGACAATGCCAAGGCCGCCCTTGTCACGCGCGGGATCGTCGAAATGACCCGTTTTGGTGTGGCCAGCGGAGCCCAGGAAAAGACGTTCGCCGGGCTGGCCGGGCTGGGCGATCTCATGACGACCTGCTTTAGTCCGCACGGTCGCAATCGCTCGGTTGGGCAACGCCTGGGAGCGGGGGAATCGCTCCCGCAGATCCTGGCGACGATGGTGGCGGTCGCCGAGGGAATTAATACCGCCCGGAGTGTTCACGACCTCGCCCGAAAGACCGGGATCGAGATGCCGATCACGGAACAGGTCTACCGAGTGTTGTTCGAGAAGATGCCCCCCCGCGAGGCGACCGACGCGCTGATGCGGCGACCGGTTCGGGATGAGTAGTCGTGGATCGCTCCGCGCTCCAACGTTGGTTCGCGGAGCGAACCACGACTCTTAGTTCGGTGCCGATTTTACCCGGCTGATCGAAACGCATTCGAAGGAGCCCCGCGCATCCGAGCGGGAGTCCAGTCCGCCCCTGAATACTCGACCACAATTTCACGCAAGGTCTTCAACGCGGCTTGCGTATCGCGCTCGGTCGACTCGGTCAGTTGAGCGATCTGAGCGTTGATCTCCATCACGGTCGGGGCCTGTTCGCTCGTCCCTCGGAAGATCTTCTCGTGGACCTTTTCGGCTCCCACTTCGGACTCGTAGAACAGCTCTTCGTAGAGTTTCTCGCCGGGACGCAGGCCGGTGAATTCGATGTCGATGTCTTCGGGACAGCGCAGCCCGGAGAGCATTATCATGTCGCGGGCCAGGTCGACAATCTTGACTGGCTCGCCCATATCAAGGATCAGCACATCCCCGCTCGCACCGATCGCGCCCGCCTGCAAGACGAGTTGCACAGCCTCGGGGATCGTCATGAAGAACCGCTCCATGTCGGGGTGCGTGACCGTGATCGGACCGCCCGCTTCGATCTGCTTGCGGAAGGTCGGTACGACACTTCCCATCGAGTTGAGGACGTTGCCGAAACGGACCGTGATGAACCGCGTCCCCGCATGCCGGGAGAGCGACTGAACGTACTTTTCGGCGACGAGCTTGGTCGCTCCCATCACACTCGTCGGGCGGACGGCCTTGTCGGTCGAGATTTGCACGAACCGCTCGACGCCGTGACGACGAGCTGCGTCGGCGATGGCCTTGGTCCCGAGGATGTTGTTGGTGATGGCCGCTTGCGGGTTGTCCTCCATCAGCGGGACATGCTTGTAGGCCGCCGCGTGGAAGATGATGTGCGGGGAGTGTTCGGCGAGTACCTGGTCCAGCATCCGTTCATCGAGGATGTCGGCCACATAGTAGCGGACGCGGTCCCCTTCGCGTTTGACGAACTCTTGCTCCATCGTGAAGACGCCGAACTCGGACTGGTCGTAGATCAGCAGGAGTTCCGGCTCTAGATCGAGTAATTGGCGGCAGAGTTCACTGCCAATACTTCCCG
>JAYSVZ010000238.1:0-6204 GCA_043718305.1 Planctomycetota bacterium
ATAGGTCTCCCCTTCAACGGCCTGCACATCGATCGACATCTCGGTGTTTGTCGTGACGACGCGCGACAATCGGACGCCGCTGCTGGCGTAGAAACGACCCGCCTCCAGCGATTCGATGAGGGCTGCTGCGGTCAGTTCCTTGGCGAGGACCTCGACCCATCCCCGCCCCGGTTCAGCGGCCCGACTCGGAATGTGGTGGTACTCGTGTCCATCATCGGTGGCGATCCCGTACATCACTGGTAGACCCAATTCACCCAGTCGCTTGGTCAGCACGATGTCCCAGAATGTCTCTAACCCCGCATGCGTGTGGTCCCCCGAGTTGTGGACGCCGGGGTGCCCGTTATAGACCTCGAAGAACTTCTCGCCGATGACGCGCATCAAGTCCTCTGCGGTCACCCCGTACCCGAAGTTCGGGTGGTTCAGGTGAATCACCATCGGCTGCCCGGTCCGTTCGCGTTGGGCGACCAGGGCGTTCACGTTGTTCTGCATGACATCGGAGACACTGGTCCCGCCGCGCGGAGCGATGGCTTCTTTTAAATGGGTCGCATTCATATGGATCGGAGCGGTCAAGAACCGGTCGGTGATCTCCTCCCCCTGGATTAAGAGATACTTTTCCGGTTGGTTGAACCGGGTCGCAACCTCATCGAACCGCCGGAGCCGGACTTCCAGCACATCGTCTTGGGTTCGCTCTTCGACCCAGTCGGGGAACTGCTGTTTGAGTTTGTCGAAAGCGACCCGCTTCCCCTTGGTCTTGTCGACGGCGACCCAGCGTTCGGAGTCCGCAAGCACGTTGTGATCGGTAAAGACCAGGAACTGGTATCCCGCCTCGCGATACCACTGAGCGATCGACTCCAGGTAATCGTCCCCATCACTCCAATGAGAGTGGGTATGCATGTTCCCTTGATACCAGCGGACCGTCGCGGTCGCCTCCAGCGGTTCCGCTTGGACATCTTTGATTGGTGAAGTCAGCGAGAGGCCACAGACCGCGAGCAGCAGACCAGCCAGGAACACCATCAGAGCAGAACGCGACATCAATGACTCCCGAGCAAGGACGGAACAGACCACGACAGGCACGTGAAAGGATAACAAATGGCGGACGCGCGTTGACCTGATCCCCCATGAAGAACGGAGGTACTTCACCAATCCGCCACTGCAGGTGACCGGAAGGAACACCCTTCAGACAAAGCCGGGGCCGACTGACAACGGTCGCCTGCGCTCACGCGTCGGGTTACTGGCCATCTGATCTCGGGCTGATACCATGCTCCAGCAGGCACGAATCGTCGAAAGGAGTCCTTCGAGAAATCGATGTCGATTTCTTTCGATTTTCGTGAACCGACGGTGTTGAATCCCCGTTCCTCACTCGTCACACCGCTTTGGCCGCTGGCCTGGGCCTTGAGTTCTTCGACGGAAATCTCCATGTTCACCATGCCACTCCTTGCCGATGAGATTCTCCAAGGGGAGATTCTCCAAGGGACCGATCTGGGCTTCATGGGGCAGACCTTTGCAGTGAGCGATCTGGCGACGATTGGGTTGCTGGTGCTGCTGGAAGGGGTCTTGTCGATCGACAACGCCCTCGTACTCGGACTGCTCGCCAAACGGGTGCCCAAGCCGCTGCGAAAGCGGGCCTTGACGTACGGTCTGGTCGGAGCGTTCGTGTTCCGATTCCTGGCCATTCTGATGGCCAGTCTGCTGCTCCAGTGGATGATTGTGAAGCTGATCGGCGGCGGTTATTTGATCTACATCGCCGTGAAGCATTTGTTCTTTGAATCTCAGGAACAGGTCGAGGAAATGATCACGATCGATGCCGAGGGGGAACTCGAACTGCGGGAGACGGCGACCGGGGCTGCCCTGACTCCCGAACAAGAGATGGTCGAAATCCGGGAACGCGTTCCGATGCCGCTCCCGGAGGAGACCAACGTCAAAGCAGGTTGGGACTTCTGGAAGGCGGTCATTGTCATCGAGCTGACCGACATCGCCTTTGCGGTCGACTCGATCTTGGCCGCGCTGGCCCTCGTCGGCAGTTCGCCGAACGACAAGGGGTTTCACCCCAAGCTGTGGGTCGTGGTTCTCGGCGGGATTATCGGCCTGATGCTGATGCGCGTTGCAGCCGCTCTATTCATCAAGCTGCTGGAGAAGTTCCCGCGGTTCGAGACGGCGGCATACCTGCTGGTGACCGTCATCGGGCTCAAGCTGCTGGTCGATTGGTGGGGCAACGACCCGACCTACTTCCCACAAGCTTGGGGTCAGGGGTACTTGGCTCAACTCACGCAATGGGGCATCGATATCAATCGGGGTGTCAATCTGGCGAGGGGCGAACACCCGCATGTGATCGACTTCCACCACGCGAACCGTCCCGAGTTTTGGATCTTCTGGGGTTCGATGCTGACTTGCCTGGGCCTTGGGTTCCTGCCGAAGCGGAGTGCTTCAAAGGAATCGTAGGGAGCGTTATTCCCTGCGCGGGTGGAAATGAGGCCTTCTCTCGTAGCCACGTTTCGCCAGAACATGGCGAATCACGCCACTCGCCCACCTTCTAGCGAACGTGGCTACGCTACAGGGCAAGGCAGAGACAATCCCTATTTTTTGCGTTTTTTGAGTTTCTTGCGGCCTCCATCCTGCAACCGACTCACCGCAACGAAGCGTGTGAAGATTGGAATGGTTGCCCCGTCGACGCTAAAGCCTGGGGTTGGAGTCCAGCCTTTAGCCGCCTGAAGGCTGGACTCCAGCCCATATAATTTGGCCGCACACATGGCACACTTTGCTGCCACATTGACTCCGACACCTAGCCCCGACGCGGTGTTCTCTGCTACCATTCAACATCAACATCAGTGCATGTCGCGTCTCGCTGACGGTTCCACGAACCGCATCGCAGGTGGGGGCACTGGTTGAACTGATGCAGACAACCCACCTGGACCTCGACCGATCGGACTCGGGGACCCATTGTGACCAAGGAGTGCAGTGATGGTTCGAAATCGATTGTGGCTGGCCGTTGTGCTGGCGATGGTGGTGACGGGGAATGGCTCGGTGCGGGGCGAAGATGAGCCGAAGCCCAAGGCTCCCGCAGCCGCCGAAAAGGAAGGGGTCGCAAAGCCCTCGGACCCGTTCGCCATCCCCGAAGGGAACGACCAGAAAGTCCTCAGCCTGTTCCTCGGTCGACTGATGCGCGTGCAGCCCAAGGGGAACACCCAGGAAGCCGTTCTGGAGCACGTCCTGAAGCTTGAGAAAGTCGCCGACGAACTGCTCTCTCGGGAACTCGAAGATCAAATGCTGGCACAGGCCATCGGGATGAAGTACCAGTTGTTTCAACTGCGCGGTCGCTTCGGGGACAAGACTGTTGAGAAGGACCAGGCTGCTTTTGCGGCGAATTCCCTGAAGGACAAGCGGCCCCAGGTGTTAGATCCGGCCAAGCGGTTCCTGAAGATGCAGCGGATTGAGGGAATTGCCAAACTGAAGGAAGGGGAGCGCGCCGCCCTGATTCAGCAACTGGGCAAGGAGATCCAGACCGGAGAACTTTCTGATGAAGAAATCCCGGCCGCATTGACCGCTGCGGAAATGCTCTCCGCAGGCAATTTGGGCGATGAAGCCACGGCGGCCTGCGAACTGTTTGCCAAGAAAATCACCGCCAATGGTCATCCGGAAGCGGCGAAGATTGCCAAGATGTTCGAGGGATCAGGTCGCCGGCTCGGGCTGATGGGAAACGAGATGGAAATCTCGGGAACCACGTTTGCCGGGAAGCCGTTTGATCTGGCTTCACTCAAGGGAAAAGTCGTTCTCGTCGACTTCTGGGCGACTTGGTGCGGCCCGTGCCGGGGAGAAATCCCGAACATGCAAGAGCAGTACGCGCTCTACCATGACAAGGGGTTCGAGATCGTCGGCGTGAGTGTTGATGACGACCGGGCGGCTCTGGAAGAGTTCCTCAAGGAAGAAAAGTTGCCGTGGATTCAGTTGCACCAGAACGATGGCACCGGAGAACACGCCAACTCCGAACGCTACGGAATCAATGGCATTCCAGCTTGCTTCTTGATTGACCAGAGCGGCAAGGTCGTTTCGCTCGAATGCCGGGGCGAGGTGCTGCCAGCGATGCTGGAAAAACTCCTCGGACCGGTCGAGAAGGCACCCGCTGCCCCGGCGAAGGTGCCCGCCGAGGAAAAGAAGTAGTCATCCCCAGACGAGGGTCTGCCCGTGAGGTAGACTCTGGGACACTCAATTCGAACACGGCCGTCAGGGAGCGACATCGGCCTCCTGGCGGCTGTGTCGTTTCGTAGGACGGGCCCATTGGCCCGTCCAAGGTGAGCGAGGGACAGCCTCACATCTTTCCCATCAGAAGGCGTCCGATGAACCAGCCTCGCATCGCTCATCGACTGAAATCAAGTGCCCCACCGGGTCGGTTTAGTGGCGTGATCACCTTCCTGATCGGGAGCCTGTTCGTGGGCTCGATGGGGGTTGCGCAGACTCCAGAAGCGAAGCCTGCCGATCTCCCCAAGGGCCCCGCTCCCGGCCATTCCGTGCATGGCGAAGTCTTCGACGAAGGCCCCCGGCAAGCGGCGGTCCTGATGGGGAATACCGGAAACGTGTCCTTCCCCGTCGCCAGCAAACTTCCCGATGTCCAGGCCTTTATCAACCAGGGCATCGGTCAACTCCACGGCTTCTGGTATTTCGAATCGGAACGTTCGTTTCGGCAAGCGGCCAAGCTCGACCCCGAGTGCGCCACGGCGTACCTCGGAATGGCGCTGGCCAACCTGGAAAACATGAAGCGGGCGCGGGGCTTCATGGCAGAGGCGGTGAAGCGGAAGGAGAAAGTCTCCGCTCACGAGAAGCTGTACATCGACGCGTTCGAGACGTTCCTCAAGGAGGAACCGAAAAAAGAAGTCCCGAAGGACGCCCCGCCGCTGACCGATAAAGAGAAGAGCGAGGCCGATAAAGAGACCGAACGCAAGCGCCGGGAGAAGCTCGCGGCAGACCTCGAACAGATTCTGCACGTGTACCCGGACGATCTGGAGGCGAAGGCACTCCTCGGATGGCATCTCTGGATCAGCCGCACAAAGCACGTTCCGATCGTCAGCTACTTCGCCGTCGATGCCTTGCTGCATGATGTGCTCGACAAGAACCCGCTGCACCCGTGTCACCACTACCTGATTCATCTCTGGGATTACGAGAAGGCTGAACGGGCGCTCGATGCGGCGTCGAAGTGTGGTCAGGCAGCCCCCGCGATTGCCCACATGTGGCACATGCCGGGGCACATCTACTCGAAGCTCGACCGCTATCACGATGCGGTCTATCAACAGTCCGCCAGTGCCCGCGTCGACTACGCGCATATGATGCGGTCTGGAATTCTGCCGGACCAGATCCACAACTTTGCCCATAACAACGAGTGGCTGATTCGGAACCTGATCCATATCGGGAATGAGCGTTCTGCCAAGGCGATGGCCCTCAATATGTTGTCGCTCCCTCGGCATCCGAAGTGGAACAAGGCCGACGATGGCGGGGACAGTGCCGGGTTCGGGCGCGCCCGGCTCTTGGAAACTCTGGCGCAATTCGAGGACTGGGATGCCCTGCTCACACTTGCAGAGAGCCCGTTCCTGGATGAAGGGGCCAACGACGACCAGAAGATCAAACGGCTCCACTACTTGGGCCTGGCAGCCTTCGGAACCGGGGATTTTTCTCGCGGATGTGACTCCACGACAACGCTGATCCGGATGCGGGAGGCGATCGAAGTCGAGCAAAAGGCCGCCGAGACCAAGGCTCGCCACGAAGCGACCCAGGCGATGAAGCCGATCGCCGAGATCGATCAGGCCGCCCAGACCGCCGCCAACGGATTCAATGGCCGCCTGACTCCTGTCCGCAACGCGATCCGGGATCTCGAAGCTCAGATCCATCTCGCGCACCGGGCTTACGCCGATGCTCAGAAGGCCCTGAAGGACACGACCCGCATCGACCGCCCGCTCCAGGCCCGCACCCATCTCGCATCGGGTGACACCGACCAGGCGATTAAGACGGCCCGCGAATTCGTTGATTCGCATAAGAACGAAACGATCCCCCTGGCACACCTCGTCTCCGTCCTCTGGCAGGCCGGGAAGAACGAGGATGCCCAGACCGAATTCGAGAAACTCCGCAAACTCTCCGAGGCCATCGATCTCGACGCTCCCGTCTTTCGCCGCCTGACCCCCATCGCCGCCGAATTGCAGTGGCCCGCCGATTGGCGGATCC
>JAYSVZ010000239.1:0-6181 GCA_043718305.1 Planctomycetota bacterium
GGTGAGAGGGGCCGGTCAGTGTCTAATACGTTCGATACCCTGAGTCGAGGAGCGGCGATACAGGTTGGATCAACGGCCTTCGGCGATTGCTTTGTAATAGTCCTGAATCTGAGCTGCGTACTCGGGAAGGATGCTCTCGGTCAGCGTGCGCATGACAGCCGCTTGATCCCGTTTGGGGAGATGGCCCCACACGGCTGTCGCTCGGACACCCGAGGCGAGTGAGCCATCGCCGATCGCATTCGGGCCGCTCACGCCCTCCGATGACTCTTTCGAGTTTTGGTCATCGGCCCGTCGTCCGCCGCCCTCTTGCGGGGCGTTAGGCGGGGAGTCCTCGCTCCCGGGCTTCTGTTGATCCTGAGAATCGTCAGTCGACTTTGATTCGGACGAGCGGCTCGATGAGGACTTGGATTTCTGTTTCGAGGCGGCCTTGAGGAGTGTTCGCAAGCGGTCGATTGCCGCCTGCTGTTCAGCGAGCGTATCGGCTGCGGGCTCTTCTTTGTCGAGCGATGTCGCGGCCCGGTCCATGGCGGCAGCGACCTCTTCGAGTTCGATCGCCGGGTCATCGGCTGGCGGGATCAACGGGTCTGGGGTCAAACCCTGCGGGGCATCGCCCTCTGCGGTGACCGGTTTTGTCTCGCCGTCCGGAGTCACCTCGGGGGCGGGAACTGATTCGCCCGCCATTGCCGGGGAGAACCCGATCGTCAGCATCGCGAGCATCAACGCAGCTCGGTTCATGAGGGCGACTCCAAATCCTCTTCGGTCTGCTCGTCGTCATCGGTATACGGGGGTGGATTTCCATCCATCACCGCAAGGGCGTTCTGAGCCGCCCGTTGTTCTGCCGACTTCTTACTGGGCCCCCACGCACCAAGGTAACCTTCTCCGTTGATCACGGCGGAAATTTTGAACCACTTCGAATGGTCTGGCCCGCGTTCAGCAAGAACATCGTAGATCGGCGTGCGACCATAATTCTTTTGCGAGAGATGCTGAAGCAGGCTCTTGAAGTTGACGCCGGTCTCGGACTGGGCTGCGGCTTCGATTTTGGCGGCGACTTTGTCCCGAATGACCAAGCGGACGGCTTCGAATCCACCATCGAGGTAGATCCCACCAAACAGGGCTTCCAGCAGTGCCGCCAGAATCGACCCGGGCGTTCGGGATGTCGAGGAGACTCCCCGCCCGACGACGAGAAACCGCTCCAGGTCCAACTCCCGAGCAATCGCCGCACACGCGGTCCGGCTGACGACGACCGATTTGATCCGCGTCATCTCCCCTTCGGCGGATGACGGGTACTGCTCAAACAACAACTCGCAAACGACGGCCCCCAGAATCGAATCGCCCAGGAACTCCAACCGCTCATTCGATTCCAGCCGCGTCTTTGAGGCCGACGCATGCGTCAGGCACCAGCGCAGCAACGCGCGATCCCGAAAGCGATACCCCAGGATCGCTTCGAGACTATCCAAGTCGATGTCCGATGGATCCAACGGCACACCGGAAGTTGTCATTGAGGGAACAGAACCCACACGAATGCCTCAAAGGTGAATCCCGCTCGGACCGTTACGATGCGGAACTCCCCCTTGTATCTTATATCGAGCGTGATATTCTTGCGACAGGGGCAAACGGTTCACTCCGATGGTCTGAGAGCAGTTTCCGTCAAACTCAATACGCAGTCCTTCAATTCCTTTAGCGGCAACCGCTGCGATCGGTTTTCCGTGGTTCAACTTTCTACACTTGGAAAGGAGTCGCGCACTCATGAAATCAAGGCATTTTCTTTTCCTCTTGACCATCTTCCTCGCTGTGCGCTACAAATCCGCTCCCTTCCTTTGGGAACATGTCGTAATCGAGACAAGTTCCTCCCTCCCCTCATCGCCTTCCGCGAGTCTTCCCATGGACAGACCGATGCCCGCCCGTGCTTTCAGTGCCGCATGGCCGTCGCTGATCTTTTCGGCCTGCGTCCTGGTCTCGTTGACGAGTGGCTGTACGTCGATGAAGACGACCAACACGGCCCGGTCATCGACCGAACAGATGCTCGTTTCGAACGCTGTGGACCAAGCCCTCGATAAGATTGACTTCCGGCCCTTCTCCGGTCGATCGGTGTACCTCGAAGAGAAATATGTCGACTGTGTCGATAAGGCCTATGTCGTCTCGTCAATTCGTCATCGCGTCCTGCACAGCGGAGCGCGGCTCGTTGACAAAGCCGATGACGCGGATGTGGTTCTTGAACCACGAGCAGGGGCTGTCGGAACGTCCAACAGTGAGACCTTCCTGGGGATCCCCGAGATCACGTTGCCCGGAATGTTGACCCTGCCCGAGATTCGAATCGCGACACGTAGTCAACAAGTCGGTGTCGCCAAGATCGGTGTCGCGGCCTTCGATCCCAAATCTCGGGAATCGCTGGGAGCGGGCGGAATGACGTTGGCCAAGTCGGACGATACCAATCTGTCGGTGTTCGGGGTGGGGCCGTTTCAGTCGGGGACGATCCGCAACGAAGTGAACCGCTCGACCTCGGGCCCCGCCGCGTTCTCTCAACCGGCGCTCCCCGTCCAAGTCGCATTCAGAACTCCCCCGCCCTCAGTTCCCGCTGCAGACCCTCCCGCTGAAATCGAATTCACCAGCGCCGAACCTGTTCAAGAAGCGACGACTGCGGAGGAGGAGACTCCGGAAGGCGATGCCCCGAATTGGAGCCGGGAGTGAAGACGATCGTCTATTTCGACGGCGTCTGCGGGTTGTGCAATGCCTCGGTGAACTTCCTGATCGTCCGTGATCGAGAGGGCCGTTTACATTATGCCCCGCTACAAGGGGCGACCGCGCTGTCGCTCCCGATCGAAGATCGCGAGTCGCTCAATTCGCTCGTCGTGGCCACACCGCAGGGACTCTTGCGACGTTCGGACGGAGTCGTCTACCTGCTCAAACAGCTCCCCGGAGTCTGGCCGATGGTGGGAAGACTGCTCGGACTCATCCCGCGATTCCTCCGTGATTTCGGATACCGAGTGGTGTCGAGATATAGATACAGACTCTTCGGAAAGCACGATACATGCCGCTTGCCGACCCCCGAGGAGCGGGACCGATTTCTCCCGTGACGGAGCTGAATCGCTTAGAGCTGTTCGATCAATCATAGTCGCCTTTCGTTTCGCGAAAGAGCGCTCTTTTGCGTAGCAAAAGGCGATGAGACAGTGGATCGTCGAGCGATCCTGAGAGTCACTGGCGGGAATCAAAGTCCCCGTAGGACGGCCTTTCCAGGCCGTCCCTTCTACACAACTCGGAGGTGAACAACGCAAAGATGCCAAGGCACAGAGTCGCAAAGGGGGAAGTCGCGAATTCCGGCCACCCGTCGATGGAGAGCGAAACGCTGCCTGACCAACCCCGGTAGGGGTCTTAGAAAATAGCCGGTGGTTGAGCGCCCTGAAAGGCCGTCCATGATCGGTGTTTAAGGCCAGGCGGCCTGGAATGGCCGTCTGACGGAGAGACTCTATTCGCCCCCTGCCATAAGAGCGGCGGCCCCACGTTTACCGCTCTTCGGCATCGATCCATTTACGATCAGTGGTCGGTTGGAAGGCTCGCATCTTCGATATCAATTCAGCGACTTCTTGCTCCACGATCACGGCCTTCCGGTGGAGCGGCTTCAGAAATGTTTCGAGGACCGCGTGATCCAAAAACTCCAGTAAGCGATCGAAGTATCCCGCCACATTCAAGAGGCCGATCGGCTTCGCGTGAATCCCCAGTTGGGCCCACGTCCAAATCTCGAACAGCTCTTCAAACGTCCCGATTCCTCCGGGGAGCGCGATGAACCCCTCCGAGAGATCGGCCATGAGAGACTTTCGCTCATGCATCGTGCGGACGATGTGAAGCGTGGTCAGGCTGTGATGAGCGACTTCGAGATCCGCCAGAGATTGCGGGATGACGCCTTGGACTCGCCCACCGGCTGCCAGCACCGCGTCGGCGAGAATGCCCATTAAGCCGACTCGTCCGCCGCCATAGATCAGTTCCATGTTTTGCTGAGCCAGCGTCTGCCCCAGCGTCCGGGCCGCATCCGCATAGACCGGGTTGCTGCCGGAACTGGAACCGCAGTAGACGCAGAGTGATTTCATGGAGATGCTTCAGAGAGGACCATGTCTCGCCATTCACCCTCACCCCCAATCCCTCTCCCGGAGGAGAGGGGAGCCGGAATTGGAAACGAGCATGGAGCGAACGGAAACACCAATCCTGATACGGCTCTCTGCGACAGTCGATCCACTCACGGCGTGATCGGCACCAGCAGGGGCTTCAGCGGCGGCGTGTTCTCCGACGGTAACGACACGGGAAGAGCGGGAGGAGGAACGGGAGCCGCTGCGGCCCCGTCCAGTGCGACGAGTTCGATCTGGTAGACGAGTGTCGCGTCCGGCGGGATCACGTCGCGGTATCCCTTGCTACCGTAGGCCAAGCTCGCCGGGACGATCAGTCGGCGTTTGCCGCCCACCTTCATACCGGGAATCCCTTCACGCCAGCCGGGGATCACTTCACCGAGCGAGATCGTCGACGGTTTACCTTTGTCGTAGCTGTTGCCGAAGCGTTTCCCGGTGGTGACGTGGCCGATGTAGTGGACTGTAATCTTGGCTCCGGCGGGGACGACTTCTCCGGTTCCTTCGACGAGGTCCAGCCAGCGGACGCCCGAGGGGAGCGCCTGGGTCAGGTCTTTCACCATCACCTGACGGAAGTCGACGCGCGTCGAGTGACTTTGCAAGGCAATCACGCCGGTCGGGCTGCGGAGGCTGGCGGCCGATTGGCCGCCCGCGGTGGCCTTCTCACCCACCGCTTCCAGGTCGATGGTATTGACGGTTTCTCCGTTGATGGCCACGGTGACCTGGGTTCCGCGACATTCGATGACGCACTGGTTCCATTCCCCGGAGGGCTTGGCCACGTCCGTCCGTGACGGAGCCGCCGCGAAGTAGAGGCTGCCGGTGGCCTGGGTTGGGCTGATCCCCAGATACTTTTCCGCCTTGTCATCCAGGAGCTGGATCTCCAGGCCCTGCAACGAGGGATTCCCTTGTCCCGGGAAGCGGAGGCTCACCCCCGAGTTACAGCCCGGCGACAACCGGTACTCGAATCGCAATTCGAAATCGCTGTACGTATCAATCGTTTGCAGCCAGCCCCCGCCGGGAGCGGTGCATCGAATCTCTCCCTCGGTGGCTTGCCAGGCGGCGGTCTTGCCGTCGAAGACATCCCACCCCGAAAGGTCGTGACCATTGAAGAGTGCAACGAATCCTTCGGGGATGTTCTCGGTGGTCTTCGTCAAGGACACCGTCTTCGTGGGAACACCACTCGGCTTGGAAGCAGGCTGTGCGGAAGGCTCCGGCTCGGGGGTGAGCGAAGGTTTCATCTCGGCAGGCGACGCCGGAAGGTTCGGGACCAGCGGCTTGCTGATCGCAGCGACCGGCATGGGAATCGGAGTCGGGAGCTTGACTTCAGGAGTCTCCAGCGGAGCCAGGCTCGCGCCACTCGATGGCGGCAGAATCACAACGGGGGTCGATCCTTTCGCATTGGTGATCGGCGTCGCGGTCGAGGCATCAATGCGTTTGGGGGAAAAGACAATGATCTGGCGTGGTTTCGCCGGGAGCGGTTCCCGCTCGCCGATCGTCATCGCCGGTTTTTTGGGTGGTTCGATCGCTGGCTGGGTCGCGGTCGCGACCGGGGTTGGTTCCGCCAGCGTCGGCTCCAGTTCAGGTATCGGCCCCAAGGCCGGCGGAACCAAACTCGTCGGAGTAGGCGTTGGTTCTTTCGCGGCTGTGACGAGTGGCGTTGGCTCGGACGGCCGTTTGACCGTGGCCGGGAGCGGGTTTGGCTTGGCCGGTGTCGACTTCAGAGCAATCGGCGTGGGCTCGCCAGACGTGGGCTCGATGTGCCGGGGCTCTGCGGGATCTGACTTCACCGGCGTTGGCTCAACCGGAGTTGGCTCCAGCGGCGGTGTCTCGCCGGACGGCAGGATGATTGTCGGTGCTTCTGCAGGATCGGGTTCAAACTGCGATGGCACTGCGGGTGATTCGATCACGGTGAGTGGATCGGCAGTCGTCTCTGGGGGTGCGTCGACACATCCCGCCAGCAGAAGGGCCGTCGCACCGATCGGTCCGGCAAACTCCATCCACCACGAGAGATGACGTTGAACGGGTTGTGGGGCCACGGCCAGACCTTCCCTGAACTGGGCCACCGGGTC
>JAYSVZ010000240.1:0-6147 GCA_043718305.1 Planctomycetota bacterium
GCGCGGCGGAGCGTTTTGAGGGTCTCTTCGCGGTTGGGGCGGTGGATGATCAGCTTGCCGATCATCGAGTCGTAGTACGGCGAAATCTTGTAGCCCTCATACGCGTGCGAGTCGAAGCGGACTCCCATGCCACCCGGGGGGCGGAACTTGGTGATCGTGCCAGGGCAGCCGCGGAAGCCGTTTTCGGTGTCTTCGGCGTTGATCCGGACTTCCATCGAGTGGCCGTTGGCCGGGATCTGAGCCTGGGTGAAGCTGAGCTTCTCTCCGGCGGCGACGCGGATTTGCTGCTTGACGAGGTCGATGCCGGTGACTTGTTCGGTGACGGGGTGTTCGACCTGGATGCGGGCGTTGACTTCGATAAAGTAGTACTTGTTGTCCTTGTCGACGATGAACTCGCACGTCCCGGCGTTGTAGTAGCCCGCCGTCTTGGCGAGCCGCACCGCTGACGCACACAACTCCTCGCGAACACTCTGCGGCAGGTTCGGAGCCGGGCTTTCTTCGATCAGCTTCTGGTGCTTGCGCTGCATCGTGCAGTCGCGTTCCCAGAGGTGAACGACGTTCCCGTGCATGTCACCGAGCAGTTGCACCTCGACGTGGCGGGGCTTCTGGATGAACTTCTCGATATAGACGCCGCCGTTCTTGAAGGCCTTCTCAGCCTCTTGCGAGGCGGCCTTGAGCTCGACACGGAGTTGGGCCTCATCGTGAGCTGCGCGGATTCCTTTTCCGCCGCCGCCAGCTGTGGCCTTGATGAGGATGGGGTAACCGATCTCAGCGGCGACCTTGGCGGCTTCGTTCTCGTCGGCGACGAGGCCGGTACTGCCGGGGACGGTGGGCACCTTGGCCTCGCGGGCGATTTTCCGCGCGGAGACCTTGTCCCCAAGAGCGGCCATCGCTTGATGCGGAGGGCCGATGAACTCGATCTTCGAGGCCCGGCACATCTCGGCGAAGTCATGGTTCTCGGACAAGAACCCGTACCCCGGATGGATCGCATCGGCGTTCCCGACCTCGGCGGCACTGATGATCCGCTCGATCTTCAGGTAGCTATCGGTGGCCGAGGCGGGGCCGATGCAAAACTTCTCATCGGCCAGATCGAGGTACGCCGCACCGCGATCCGCTTCACTGAAGACGGCGACCGTGCCAATCCCCATCTCGCGACAGGCTCGAATGACCCGCAGGGCGATTTCACCGCGGTTGGCGATCAGAATACGCTTGAACATGAGTGGCTTACCGAAGTGTGCGCGAGCGTGAGCGATGTCAACAGCCCACAGGGATTCCCCTCTGAGCCTTCCCAGGGGAACTACGGCTGGACCAGGAACATCACCTGGCCGAAATCGACGGCATCGCCATCGCTGACCAGCACCTTGGCGATCGTTCCCGTACACTCCGACTTCACCGGGTTGAAGAACTTCATCGCTTCGATCAGGCAGACGACCGAGTCGGCCTTCACAGTCGAACCGACCTTGACGAAGGCGGGCTCACCGGACTGGGGCGACGAGTAGAACGTGCCGACCATGGGGCTCTTGATCTTGAACAGCCCCTCATCGCCACTCTTGGCGGCGACGGGAGCGAGCCCACTCGCGGCGGCCACCGGAGCGGGGGCATGGGCCACCGGCTGCGGGGCATAGCCACCGACGGGGACGGCCTGCACGACCTCTTGCGGCCCCCGCTTGAGCTTCCATTGCTGGTCGCCCCGGCGGAGTTGCACCTCGCGCAGGTCGTGCTTTTCCATCATTTCTACAAGCTGCTGGAGCTTGTCGAGATCGAACGAATCTCCACCGGCGGAACGTGTGTCCGTCATGGAACAAATCCTTGGCCAAATCGAACGGAGGAAGTCATTCCCCCGGGAACAGGAAGTTGGTGCTAGCGACCGATGTCGGTAACCCCACCGTGTACAAGCGGTGTAGTCTAGCGAATTCGATGAAGAGTCCGCGAGTTCAGACGCAAGTCAGTGTACAAAGTGACAGTTAACCGGCAAGTGAAGGCGGCTTTTGAAGACACGGCTGCCAGTTTCTCACAATGAACTTCCACAGAAATGTCTCGCGCAAACTCACGCAGTGCAGGCCATGGAGAGCTTCCGACGAGTTGGTTGCAGAATGGGTGCCGCAAGAAACTCAAAAAACGCAAAAGAAGAGCTGGCCTAGGTCTTGCGTTTTTTGAGTTTCTTGCGGCTACCGGCCTGTCACCGATCGATCCGGTTTCCCTATCAGGTTTAAATAAGCGACGCTTTCGCATGAGGGCCAGCGCGGACCAGAAATCGAATTGTGGAGGATTCTCCGCGAATCGTGTATCCTGAGCGTTCCATTCTGTCTGTTTCGTGGAATTCCTGATTCCGAGGTGCTGTCATGTCCTTGAAAGCGATGTTCGGTGCGATCATCACGCTCATCCTGGCGGTGGGTGGGGTCGCGGTATTGTCATCGTCGGGGTTGCGACCGGTGGTGGACCCGAAGGCCCCCACATTGGACGACTCTCATCCGACGAACCCCTTCGAGGGGAAGTCGGCGTCGAAAGATGCCAAGGTGAAGGTCGAAGAGACGCACTTCGATTATGGACGAATGGCCCTCGGCGATTCGATGAGCCATGACTTCGTCTTTACGAACGTGGGAACGGTTCCCTTGTTGCTGGCGAAGGGCCCGATTCAGTGCAAGTGTACGATGCCCACGGTCGGTAGTGAGCCGGTCGCGCCGGGGCAGTCGGTCAAGATCTCCCTCTCCTGGACGCCCGTGGAAGCCTCGAAGGATTTCCAGAAAGAGGCTGTGATCTGGACAAACGATTTGGAGACGCCGCGGGTGGTTCTGGGGATTCATGGGGCGGTGGCTCCCGACCCGAGCGTGTTGCCGGGATCCTTCACCGTCGGGAACATCCGCTGGGACAAAGCGAACGAATTTGATGTCGCGCTCGTCTCGATGGTCGCCAAAGATTTGAAAGTCGAAGGCATCGAAACGAGCCACCCCGAGTTCCAGGCCGAAGTCCAACCTTGGGAAGCCAGGGACTACACCGCGTGGGTCAATCCCGAGATGGTCGACCCCATGATCGGTTACTACGTCCATTTGAAGCTTCTGCCGGTCAAGAAGAGCGGCCCGTTCACGGGGTCGGTGACGCTCAAGACCAACCATAAAAAGGGGGATGTCAAGATCCCGATCGATGGGATTCGAGTCGGGCCGATCGGGATCAATCACGCCCAGTACCAGTCGGCCAAGGCCGAGTTGCACATGGGGCGATTCAAATCGGAAGAAGGAAAGGAACTGATGGTCCGGGCGTTCATGGAGCCGTTTGGTGAGGAGCTGAAAATCACGGGAGTCGAAAGCGAGCCGAAGCACCTGAAGTTCTCCGCCACGCTGAAGAAGGACGCCAAGATCACGAGCGCCAGCAAGGAATACTACGAGTTGACCGTGCAAGTCCCACCGGGGCTGCCGAAAGGGGGCTATCCCGTGCCGCCCCTGCTGAAGATCAAGACCAATCATCCCGAAGCTCCGGAGTTGGTTATTAAGCTGATGATGATTGTGCAGTAGGTTCTTCCTCCGTGGTGATGCATTCGTTTTCTCAGCCCTCTTAGAGGCTCATCCATGTCCACTGCGCCCGACTCTGCGGCGGTCCGACTTCGGTTTCACGGCACCGTGATCGCCGTGGTGATGATCGCGCTCGTGACCGCCTTAATCGGCGCGATGTGGCTGCGTGGGCAGCAGGGGGCCGGGGCTCTCACCGCGCGGGCCGCCGAGGGGGAAAAAGCTCCTCCAATGGTCGAGGGATGGCCCACCCCCGCCTTCGTACTCGCGATTACTGGCCAGATGCACGGCTACATCGAGCCGTGCGGCTGTTCGCCGAAGCAGTCAGGGGGGCTGGCCCGGCGGGCCGATCTGTTTCAACAACTGCGGGACAAGAAGTGGTCGGTGGTGGGGCTAGAGACGGGAGGCACGCTGGATGATCAACGGGTCTCCCGACCGCAGTCCGATATGAAGTTCGCGATGATCCTCGACTCTCTCAACGGGATGGGCTATCGATCGCTCGGTCTGGGGACGGAAGAACTCAAGATTGGGGCTTTGAAGCTGTTTGATATCCACTCGGGTCGGCGCGTCGAGAAGGGGTTTGACATGCCCTTCCTGGCAGCCAATGTCGTGTTGATTGATAGTCCCGAACTGGAAACGCCCTCACGCTACCGAATCATCGAGATCAACGGCCACAAGGTCGGCGTGACTTCGGTCTACGGCTTGAACTACCGCTACAAAGTGTCGACGCTTCCCGAGGATGAGGTGAAGATTCTTGACCCGTCCGATGTCCTGCCGGGCACGCTGGCTGACATGAAGCGGGATGGGGCCGAGTATTTGGTTCTGATGAGTTACTCCGATGTCGATGAGTCGCGGGCCTTGGCCCAGAAGTTCACCGACTTCCAGCTCGTCGTCTCAGCTGAAGGGGCGGATGACCCCGGCGATGAGCATGAGTTCATTGGCCAGACGCTGTTCTTTGTCAGTGCCATGAAGGGGAAATACGTCAATGTGATCGGCGTCTACCCGGGCGAGAAACCGCCCGTGCGGTTTGAACGTGTCGAACTCGACCAGGATCGGTTCCAGCGTTCGCCGGAGATTCGCAAACTGATGGCCAAGTACCAGGAGCTCTTGAAAGAGGCCTGGCTCGACCCGAATTCAACGGTCCGGTCGGGAGCGTTCCCGCATCCCAGCGGACGGCAGTTCGTCGGGGCAGAGACATGCAAGGAGTGCCACGCATCGGCTTACGAGGTGTGGGAAGGCTCAAACCACTTCAACGCGACCGCTTCGCTCCTGGATGGTCGCCCCGAGGAAAAGGACTGGATCGACCGGACCTATGACCCGGAGTGTCTGGCCTGCCACGCCACGGGTTGGGAAGCCCAGACCGCGACCCTGTACGCGGACGGCTTCGTCGATGCCAAGACGACTCCGCACATGGCGGGCAATCAATGCGAGAACTGCCACAGCCCCGCGAGCGATCACGTGAAGTTCGAGACCGCCTGGAAGAAAGCCGGGGGAGCGAAGAATGACTCCCTGACCAAAGCTCGCGAAGAGCTTCGCGTCACAAAGGCGGACGCGGAAAAGAAGGTCTGCTTGAACTGTCACGACTTCGCCAACAGCCCGCACTTCGATTTTGAAAAGTATTGGCCGCAGATCGAACACCCAACGCCCGAATCCGAGAAGGGGAAGTAAGGCCGGGGGGCGAAAATAGTCTCCCCGTAAGACGGCCTTTCCAAGCTGTCTGGCCTTAAACACCGATCATGGACGGCCTGGAAAGGCCGTCCTACGGGGACTTTTATTCCCGCCAGTTGCATAAGGCCACCAGCCGAAAATAAAGTCCCAGTCGAACAGCCTGATAGGCGGGTGAGAACGCCCAGCCCTTTGGGCCTGAAGAACGGATGTGCTCTTGCGGCCAGACATCCACAGACCATCCAGCGCATCGACAGCATGCAAGTCTCCTTCCGATTCCATTTCACCATACAGCCGCAGATCGTGGCCTTGGCTCGGATCCAGTCGACACAAATCGATGGGCCAGGAAATATGTTTGATTTCCGGGGCCACACCTCTGTGTATGAGATTTGCAGATTGTAACGATGGCATGTTTCCCGAATACAACACCGAACACCCGAAGTCATTGAATATCGATCTGGCAGGACCGGACGAACGTTGCCAAGACGCCACATTCGATCGAGATTCAGTTTCGAAATGGCGGCCAGAGCTTGTTTCCAACGAGAACCTCCCGCCTCATGAGCGCTTGTAACCTAGGATTGCTGACAGGAGAGCGAAACGTTGCCCTCCACACACGGGCCGGCCCACTCCATGCAAGTCTTTCGTTCCACCCATCGAACTTCCTCGCGGCGGCGCTCCGGCGTCACGGCGGTGGAGGTCGCCGTGATGATGCCGATCTTCGGCATCATCCTGGTCGGTTTGATGGAAACGGGACACGCCATGATGGTCATCCATCTATTGGGATCGGCGGCCCGGCAGTCGGCCCGCCTCGGATCCGTCGATGGCGTGACCACAGCCCAAGTCGTGGCCAAGGCCACACTCATCAGCTCCAGCGTCACCAAATCGGTCAATGCCACGGTCATGGTCAAGGACGGCAGTGACTTCGATGACCCGGCCTTCGATCCGGAGACGATCGACTACAGCAGCCTTCCCAACCTGG
>JAYSVZ010000025.1:0-2879 GCA_043718305.1 Planctomycetota bacterium
GCCGCCATCCGCAAGGACGGCATCCTCGACGACTTCGTCAAGACCCGCTACCGCAGCTTCGACACCGGCTTCGGCAAGAAGATCGACAGCGGCAAAGCCACCTTCGCCGACTGCGAGAAGTACATTTCCGAAAAGGGCGAAGCCGGACCGAACGAATCGGGTCGGCAGGAGTATCTGGAGAACGTGATCAATCAGTACATCTGAGGCGAATGCCATTCCCGACCCCAAAGGGGTCACGCCACATAGCCCAGGGTTGTTCGCCCCGCGAACACCCCTGGGCTTCGTCATTCGCGATCACCCCAACCCCAACGGGGTTGCGTCTGCTCTCGGTCGCAACCCCGTTGGGGTTGAATCACTGAAATCAAAATCAACCCAGGGTCGATCGCTTCGCGAGCGACCCTGGGCTATGTGACGAGACCCCTACGGGGTCAGTTCTGGCATTGTGACATTATGGCTCGCGATTCTTCATCTCGGGATTGCTTTGGCGCTTTCCTCTGAGAGATGATGGAGAGGTTGAAACATTTCCCCCTCGGAACGACTCCGATGCCACAATCGTTCGCCGCCGTCCGCGTCCATCTCGTCTTCTCCACCAAACACCGCCAACCAGTTTTCCGCGATATCGAGTTGCGAGAACGTCTGTTCGCTCACCTCGGCGAGACTTCCAATCGCCTCGGCTGCCCGATCATCCGTGTCGGGGGAGTCGAAGATCATGTGCATCTGCTGGGGAGTCTGAGCCGAACAATCACGATTGCCGATTGGGTAAAGGAACTCAAACGGGTTTCCAACACCTGGGTTCGCGAGCATATTCCGCAACAGGGGCAATTCGAATGGCAATCGGGCTACGGAGCGTTCAGTGTCAGCCAATCCCAACTCGAAAAGGTGATTCAATACATCATCGGCCAGGTCGAACATCACCGAGAGGTCTCTTTCCAAGACGAACTGCGGTCACTGCTCCAGCGTCATGGGTTGGAATGGGATGAACGCTACGTGTGGGAGTGATGCACACCCGTCAAACACAGCAGACGCAACCCCGTTGGGGTTGGGATGCTTTTGGCCATACGCTGTCCCAGGGTAGCTCGCTTCGCGAGCCACCCTGGGCTATGAGCCGAGACCCCTTCGGGGTCGGGATCGGGTGTAGTAATTTTCCATTGTGCGAATGGGCAAGATGGGTTGGTTCGGCATTATCCAGGTGGTCATTTCGGTCATCGGAAGCCGTTTGGGAGATGGTCGCATGGCAGGGATGAGCGCGTTGAATTGGGAAGAACTGACCGCCTTGGAGTTGTTGGCCGAGCAGGCGGTGATGAATTTGCGAGTGCTGAACAATGCCCGCGTGTACATGCTGTTTCATCTCGACAATTCCACTCCGCCAATTGTCGCGTCGTTGAGGCACGAGTAGACTGGACGCTGACCAGACAACAATCTGCGACTCAAACGCGGAGTGCCACAATCCCGACTCCTCTGTCCCTGCCTCCTTGGATCTCGGCTCGATGCGCTTCGTCTGCCTTTTTGACATTGACGGCACGCTCCTCAGCACGGGGGGCGCGGGACAGCGGGCCATGGAGCGGGCGCTCACCGAGGTCTTCGGAGTCGCTGAGCCCAACGAGGAGATCCCCGCAGCGGGGCGAACCGATCGGGCGATTACGCACGATCTTTTCTCGTATCACGGCTTGGCCCCTGATCCGATCGAGTGGGAACGGTTTCAGCGCGTCTACTTCGGACATCTGCAAGCGACGCTGCATGAATTGACCGGAGCTGTGTTGCCCGGGGTGGTCTCGCTACTCGATGAGTTGGCTGCGCGGGACGATGTCTCTCTGGGGCTATTGACGGGGAACTTCCGCGAGGCGGCCCGCATCAAGCTCGAACATCACACGATTGCCCAGCACTTCGCTTATGGCGGCTACGGTGATCAGCATCACGACCGCGACGATGTGGCCCGCGTCGCCTTTGACGAGGCGTGCCGTCATTTAGGGAAGCTCATGGATCGCAGCTCGGTCTGCGTGATTGGCGATACCCCGTCTGATGTGAAGTGCGCTCGCGCGATCGGAGCCCAAGCGATCGCCGTGGCGACGGGGATGTTTACGATGGAACAGTTGTCGCGCTGCCAGCCCGACGGTCTCTATGCCGACTTCTCCAATCCAGAACCGTTTTTGAATCTGATCGGTCGTCGCCAGAAAGGCCACTCATGAATGGCCCCCTCGGATATCTGCTGTCGGCTGGTGCGGCGTACCTGATCGGTTCGATCCCTTGCTCGCTGTTGCTTGCCAAGGGGGTCAAAGGCATCGATCTCCGGCAGCATGGCAGCGGCAATGTCGGAGCGACGAATGTTGCCCGAACGATGGGCTGGAACTGGGGAGCAGTCGCATTGCTGCTCGACGCGCTGAAGGGACTCCTGCCGGTCCTTCTTCTGCCTCGCGCGATTGCGATGGCGACCGAGGCTGCCTCTCACCAGGCGGTCCTCTGTGGTCTGGCAGCTGTCATCGGCCACACGGCCCCGGTCTGGCTGAAATTCAAAGGTGGCAAGGGGGTCGCCACGGGCTTAGGGGTCGCGGCACTTCTGGCCCCGTGGGCCACGTTGATTGCGTTCATCGTCTTCGCGGTGTCGTTCGCCGCTCGCCGGATTGTGTCA
Organism: Planctomycetota bacterium; assembly: GCA_043718305.1. Classification (GTDB taxonomy): domain Bacteria; phylum Planctomycetota; class Planctomycetia; order Planctomycetales; family Planctomycetaceae; genus TH-plancto1. The sequence continues at coordinate 2,627 of JAYSVZ010000025.1, forward strand.
TTGGGGTCGATCCTGGCTGCGGTCACATTTTCTGTGACAGTGCTGGCCATGTCCTGGCCGAAACCGTTTGCCAGTGACCGGTGGAGCCTCAGCCTGTTTGCCATTGCAGTTCCCGGCATGATCATACTCCGGCATGCCAGCAACATCGGTCGCTTGATCCGAGGCGAAGAACAGCCGCTCACAACTTCCCCCACGCAGCCACCGATCACTCCCGATGGGGAGCCACCCGCGACTCGCGCCGACTGAACGATCA
>JAYSVZ010000241.1:0-6140 GCA_043718305.1 Planctomycetota bacterium
GAGCTTCGGGGATATGCGGTTCCAAGCGGAGCTTGGGACCGAGTGGAAAGCCACCCTTTGGCGATCTCGTTCCCAAGCTCCGGCTTAGGAACCCATATCCCCGAAGCTCTGCTTCGCCGCGCGTGCCTGACGGCTCACTCTCCATCCAGTCCGTCACGACCTCAATCAGTCCCAGTTGCCGCGACAGGTGCCACTGGCGGTCGCTTTGGGCCGCCAGTGTCTTCGAGCGTGATGCGACCATCAACCGTTCCATCCAGTGGTCGGGCGTCTCACACTGGCGAGTCAAAGCCTTCGCCAGATGGCACCCGGCGCGAGGCGGCTATCGACAGTCGTTCAGCACGGAGATAAAATATCAATCATGACCGTCCAGACCTTTCGCGAACTCCTAACGCAACGACCATTCAGTCCATTCCGGCTCGTGATGTCGAGCGGGAAGACGTATGAGGTTCGCCATCCCGAGATGGCGTGGCTGACGCGGACTGACATCCTGGTCGGGATCGATGAGACTGATGAGGGTGTCCCGGCCGAGTTCCGCATTTGCTCGCTGCTGCACGTCACTGCGATTGAACCGTTGAGCCCCGCCACAGCTGGCCCGAAACAGACGGGATCGAACTAACATTTGTACTCCGTCCCAAGCTCCGCTGGGGACGGAATATCCCCGAAGCTCTGCTTCGCCGCCTACCAAACCGCTCTGCCTGCGGGGATCGCCCCTCAAGCAGGGGCGAGCGCACTCGACGCGGGATTGTGCAGGGGCTGTGGGCAGTGGGAAACGAGGTTTGGCTTGCGGGCGAAGCGGAGCTTCGAGGAGATGCGGTCCCCAGTGGAGCTTGGGACCGAGTGGAAACGTCTTTCCTCTCGCCACGTCGATCCAGCGACTTCGGAGAAGTCGCCGACGTAGGACGGGCACATTGGCGCACATTGGCCCGTCCGTCGTACGATGGGCAATCCTGCCCGTCGCCTCCGGCAGATGGCACCCACCAATAAAGGCCCCCAGTTGAGCGCTGGAGTGCCACATGTGAGGGCTCTGACTCGCCAGTGCTGGGAAGCTCTGCCACGGCGTGGACGATTCATGAGATCACCTTGGTCGAAGACACTGGCAGCTTAATCGACCGCCAGTGTCGGCGAGCCGTCCGGCCGTTCCAATGTTGAATTCCAGACATGCCACGCACGAAAAACGTCTTACCACTACCGGCTAAGGGCGATGTTTTTGCAGTGTCTCTCGATCCACGTTCGCCAGAACGTGGGCGAGTAGTCCTATCCGCCCACGTTCAGGCGAAACGTGGCTACGAAAGAATAAATCGCTGCGATCCACGCGGAATCACTCCCCGTCCCGAATCTTGAGCTTCATCTCGTCCGAGTTGGCCCTGATCTCCGGAGCGTACATCGCACTGGCCCGCGTGGGCAGGGCGCTGAACTGGCCGGGGATCTCGGCGCGAATGCGGTAGCTCAGGCTGTGCTTGCCGCGCGTGAGTTGCCGCACGAAGAACGCCACCCGCTCGTCGCGGAACTCGACATAGGCTCCGAGGGCACTCGGGATGTACCCGCTGCGGACATCGACCGGTTCGGTCCCCGCCGCCTTGAGGTCTTCGAAGAGCAGGTACTCGTAGTTGTTCTTCGAATCGATCTCCAGCTCCACTTCGATCAGGTCGCCGCTCTGCACTTCGGACAGGTTGGCCAGTTCGGTGCGGTCGTACTTGAGTACCTTCTGGTCGATCGCCTGACCGCGCGCTCCTTGAACCGTGGCAGCCGCTTCCTTCCGCTGCGTCAGCTTGTAGAACTTGCGGTTCACCTTCACTTCCAGACCGGCAGCTGTGATCTGGTCTTCCAGCGTGAAGTTGGTCAGGTAGGCGTTGTAGTAGAGCGGGCTGGCGGAACCCTCCTGGGTCGACGCCTTCTTGAGTTCGATCACATGCTTGCCAGTGGTCAGAGCGTCCCCTTCGATGACGAGCTTGTTGTTGAAGCTGAACAGGTTCTCGGGGGTGATCTCCACGGTCTGCTGCTTCTCGCCGTCGACCCAGACTTCGACGCTGAGGTTCGGCTGGCTCTCACCGCTGGCCACGAGGTACTCGGCCAGCGCCTCGATACAAAGAGCTGTGTCTCGGGTGCTGTTCCAGTAGCTGGCGTTCTTGCGGTTGTTGAGCAGGTATTTCACGAGCCCACTGGCTCGGGGGTCTTGGGCATCAACTCGCGTCAGTAGCTTAAGGAAGCAGGCGTTGGCCTCGATCGTGTCACCGTACCAGTACCACGAGTACGACCCGTGATCAGGCAGGTTGATGTAAGTCGTCTGGTTCTCGTTGTCCGTCACGAGGAACTGGTCGATGTTGCGGATGATCATGTCGCGCTGTTCGACATGACCCTGCGTGTGTAGTGCCAAGCCAAATAGAGCGGCTCCGTAGAGCGAGAGCTTCGTGCGATCCCGGTAGAGGAAACGCTGCATCTCCGCATCGGGATGCTGTCCAGCCACTCGCTCATGGGGAGCATCACTCAACACGGAGTAGATGAGGGCGTCGAGGTTGTCGGCTTGTGACTTGTACGGAGCTTCTCGCTTCGGGTCTTTCGCGTGACGCTCTCCTTCTTGCAGCAGGATCGTCTGCTCCGCTTGATATCGCCGGAGCCAAGCGACCCCATTCTCCAGCACACCCGGTGGGATGGCGATGTCATTCTTGGCTGCCACCTGCAACCCATGCACGACGGTCGCGGTCGTGTGCGGCCACGAGTGTTCACCCCACCCGCTGAACCAGCCCCAGCCGCCGTCGCTGCACTGCATCGCGATGAGGTCGATGACCCCCTGCTTGGCCATGCGGGCCACTTCGGCCTCGTCGAAGACGGGGTTCTTCGTTGCGTGGTGCCAGTTCTTGGTCAGGCGTTTCCAGTCCTCGGCCCGCTGTGGATCGTCGCCGATCTCTTGGGTATTGAGGTTCGTCCGCTTGTCGCGAATCGCCTTCAAGTCAAGCTGCATGTTTTGAAGGATGCGCATCGTGACCACCGTGGGCAGGAACCGATTCAGCGTCTGCTCGGTGCAGCCGTACGGGTAGTCGACGAGGTACGGCAGCGCATCGACCATCGCCCCGGCCAGCGTGGGCGAGTAGCGAATCTCTAGCCGCGACTGCTCGGGCCGCCGCTCCGCCGGGACGTTGATCTCCAGCTTGCCGATGGCTTCATGGGGGCGGAGCGCCCCGCTGAACGATTCGGTCTTGAGCATCCCGTGGACATAGACCGGGAAGGTCATCTGCATGGCGTCCGACTCTTCATCCGTCAGAGCCTTGACGGTGATCTTGGCAATCCCTTCCTTGATAACTTTGACGCGCAGGTCGATGCGTTTGTCCTCGCCGGGGGCGACTTCGATCTGCTGTGTGGCGAGCGCCGGGTCGAGGGGGGCCAACTCGCCGCCGTCGAAGAGGAACTCGACCGTCGCGGTCTTCTTCTCCTTGAGGTAGTTATGCACATTCGCCGACAGGACCACTTCATCCTTCTCGACGAAGAACCGCGGAGCCTGCAACCGCACGAGTAGGTTCTTGACCGTCACGACTTCCACGGTCCCTTCGCCGACGCGGGTGCCCTTTCCAAAGGCCCAGGTGCGGATCTTCCACCCGGTGAGGTTCTCGGGCATCGTCAGCTGGACGGTGGCCTTCCCTTCGGCATCGGTGGTGATGTCGCCCTTCCAGAAGGCACTGTCGGCGAAGTTCGTGCGGATGGTCGGTTGCTGCATCGCGGGGCCCTCAGCGGGTTGACCGGGGCCATCGAAAGCCTTGTCCTTGGCAAAGGCATTGTTCACCATGGGAGCCGACGACTCCAGCGCCGCCCCGTCGGCCATCGCCGCCATCGACATCGGCGGGCCACCGCCACCGCCCATGCCGCCCAAGGCTCTCGTCCGTATGGCTCCGCCGCGTCTCTGTTCCTTACGGTCCCCGAGGCCCAACAATTCCATATCCACCTCGGCCAGATCCCCAAACACGCCGAGCAACTGCATGGGGTTCTCGCCCGACTTGAAGAGTGGGCTGAAGTCTCGTCCAGCGCTGGATTCCGCACTGGAGTTGTGACTCCGCCGCCACTTCCAGAAGAACTCCTTGATCTCGCCCACGTTCGACCCACCGGAGATGTACTCCAGACTCTTGTCGTACATCGTCATCGCCACCGAACCGGCGATCGGCTCGCCGCTGTCATCGGTGAGGGTCAACTCGACAGTCGCCTCCTGCCCCGGCTTGTAGCTCTCCGAAGAGGGCTTGACCGCCACGTGGATCGTCCGCTTCTCGGGCGGCACAATCACCTCGCGGACCGCCGTATGAATGCGGCCATGCGCGATCGTGACGACCTCCACGAAGAAGTTCGGCATGTCCTTTTTGGCGATCTCCAGTTCGCTGGTCGTCGTCTTGCCGTTGATGGAAATGAGGCGTGGTCGCCCCTTGTAGGTCCCATTCGAGGGCCGTTCAAACACCAGCACGGTCGAGCCTTCGAGGTTCGTGGTGATCTGGAACTGCGCCTTCTCACCCGGCTTGTACTCCGCATTCTGGCTGGTGATCTCGATGTCGTTGAACCGGAACTGCGCGTCGTCGACCCCTTCGCCGCGAATGTAGAACAGGTGGCCTCCCTCGATCTTGTGACCTTCGGCATCGGTCACGGTCAGCGAGAGTCGGTACTGCCCGGCGGCTGTCGCTTTGATCGGCTGCGAGACGTGGCCGTCCTCGCCGATGTTCAGATCCCACGTCTGGGCGACCGCTTCGACTGGCTCCCCATCCGCTTCATAGGCGATCCGCAGCAACTTCAGTTGAGCGGGTCCGATGACCGGCGAGCCGGAAACGGTGCGGGCCTGGAACTCGGCCTTAATCGTGTCACCAACGTGGTAGTAACCGCGATCGGTCCACGCGAAGACCTTGAACGGTTCGCGAGCGACCAGGACTTCGCCGCTGCCGGTGATCACCCGCCGCGAATCATCGACGACCTCAGCTGTGATTTTATAGGCGTGGTCTTCATCCCCATGCAGGGCCTTGGCCAGCGCGGTATCGATCGGCACGGTCACAGTGCCGTCCGGTCCGATCTCGGCCTCCATGTCAACGACCAGTTCCGGCGGCTCGGGGTTCCAACCGCCCCACCACGGACGTGGGCGGTAGCAACCCCACTTCGCGAAGCCGGGATACCAGTCGTAGTCGCCGCCGAACCACCAATAGCCGGAGCCATAGAGCCAGTCCCAGCGAGCTGCGGGATACCAGCGGCTGTCATGGGGGGAGCGTTCGACTTTGATGTTGACCTTGGCGTTGGTGACGGGAGCGCCGAAGTAATACTTGGCGGTGACTTTGGCCTCGATCTTCTCGCCGAGCATGACCGGCTTGTCGGGGCCTTTGACGGTGACTTCGAACTCGGGCTTCTTGTATTCCTCAACGCGGAAGCTGCCGCCGCCGCCCACATGGGGATGCTGAATGCCGAAAGAGTAAGCCCCCAGCGGAGCCCCAGCGGGCAAGGCGTACTCGCCCAACACGCCGCCGAACTCATCCGTGGTTAACTCCTGGTTCGAGACCTCCGTCCCCTGCGGATCGTGAATCAAGACGCGGAGCTTCTGCCCAGCGAACGGGGACTGGTCGGGCTGATCGTACTTGGCCTGCCCCAGCCAGATCTTGAACTTGACGGTCTGAGCGGGCCGGTACACGGGCCGGTCGGTAACGGCATACGCTTTGTTCTCGTTCAGCTCATCCCAGTTGTGGTGGCCCATCCACGACCAACTGAACCCCAGATGCGCCAGCCGCCCTTCCTTCGTCCGGGCGATCGCGATCCACTGATACTCTTGATCCATCAACTTCGGATCGGGCAGGAGTTGCCCCTCCGCATCGGTGAACTCGGCGAAGTTCTTGGTCAGAACGTTCTGCCGCTTCGTCTTGTCATCGTACAGGTGCTTCCAGCCGAAGAACTCCACGTTGGCTTTGGCGATCGGCTTACCCGTCTCGGCATCGGCCACGTAGTACCAGTGCCCTTGGTGAATCGGTTTCTTAATGATGATCGTGTCATCGAGCCAGACAATGATCCGGCTGACGTTGCCATCGCGCAGCTTCGCCTCGACGAGGTACGCCCCCGCCTTGTCCAGCGGAGTGTCGATCGTCTCGCGGCGGTCGAAGTGTTCGGCCCTCGGCTTGAGATCCTTCGCCCACTCG
>JAYSVZ010000242.1:0-2137 GCA_043718305.1 Planctomycetota bacterium
GACCTCGACCGCGATGTCTCGACCGAGCTGATGGGAGGCCCCGACACACGGACCCTGCGCGGGGTGATCGCATGGCTCAAGCAGACGTACTGCCGGTCGATCGGCGTGCAGTACATGCACATCGAGAGTCTGGCGGCCCGCACTTGGCTGCAGCAGCAGATGGAGCAGACCGCCAATCGCATCAAGCTCGACATCCAGGACCAGCACCGCATCCTGGCCCGGCTGGCCGATGCGGTCTGCTTCGAGAAGTTCTTGTGGGACAAGTTCGGGAGGACCAAGACGTTCTCCCTCAATGGCGGCGAGACGCTGATCCCGCTGCTCGACCAGGCGGTCGAGCGGGCTGCCGAGTTGGGGTGCAAGGAGATCGTGCTGGCGATGGCCCATCGCGGTCGGCTGAACGTCCTCTACAATACGATGGGTAAGAAGGGGCGGCAGATCTTCCGCGAAGTCGAGGACCGGCACGAGCACCTGGCTTTTGACGATGTGAAGTATCACTTGGGGTACAGCACGGACCGGCTCCTCGCCAATGGCAAAAAGGTCCACCTCTCGCTCTGCTTCAATCCCAGCCATCTGGAGTTCGTAAACCCCGTGGCGATGGGACGGCTGCGGGCCAAAATGGATGAAATCCGCGACTACAAGCGAGAGCAGGGGTGCTGCATCTTGATCCACGGGGACGCAGCCTTTATCGGCGAAGGCGTGACCCAGGAGACGTTGAACCTCTCCGAGCTGTACGGCTACAAGATTGGCGGCGTGGTTCACATCGTCGTCAATAACCAGATCGGGTTCACGACCTCGGTGCGAGAAGCCCGCTCCAGCCGCTACACCACCGACATCGCCAAGATGCTCGACATTCCCATCTTCCATGTGAACGGCGAAGACCCGGAAGCCGTGGCCCAGGTCGTCAAGTTGGCGATGGAGTTCCGCGCCATGTTCCAAAAAGATGTCGTGATCGACATGTACTGCTTCCGCCGTCACGGCCACAACGAGGGGGATGAACCGCGCTTCACGAACCCGATGATGTACAAGAAGATCGACCTCAAGCCGTCGGTGTTCGAGAGCTATAAAGAGTCGCTGGTCAACTATCGCGGCGTCACCGCCGAAGAGGCGACAGCCATCTGGGAAAAGGCCCGCCAGACCCTCGACGACGAACTCAAGGCCGCTCGCGAAACTTCGCCCCCCACGCACGGCGACCACGACAACGCCGACATGGCCCTCAAGAGTGTCTGGAAGGGATACCACGGCGGACCCGCTCATCTGGCCGACCATGTCACCACCGCTCGCCCCGAGACCGAACTCAGCCGCGTCCTCGAAGCCCTGACCAAGTACCCCGCCGATTTCACGCCGCACCCCACCATTCAAAAGGTGCTCGACAAACGCCGCGAGATGTCGAAGGGGAATGTGCCTCTCGACTGGGGGGCGGCGGAGATGCTGGCCTACGGCACATTGCTCGAAGAGGGGCACCCGTTCCGCATGTCGGGTCAGGATGTGCGTCGCGGCACCTTCAGTCACCGGCACGCGGTGCTGGTCGATTCCGAGAACGGCAACCACTTCTGCCCGCTTCGCAACATCCAAGACAAACTCGGCTGGGTCAACTGCCACAACAGCCCGCTCTCTGAAATCGGCGTCCTCGGCTTCGAGTACGGCTATAGCCTCGACACCCCGCACGGCATTGTCGTCTGGGAGGCCCAGTTCGGCGACTTTGTGAACGTGGCCCAGGTCATCATCGACCAGTTCATCTCCAGTGCCGAAGCCAAGTGGCGACGCCTGAGCGGGATCATCCTGCTGCTGCCCCACGGCTACGAGGGAAACGGCCCAGAGCACTCCAGCGCCCGGCTCGAACGGTTCCTGAACCAAGCGGCCGAAGACAACATGCAGATCATCCAGCCATCGACCCCGGCGCAGATGTTCCACCTTCTGCGGCGGCAAGTTCTTCGCAAGTGGAAGAAGCCGCTGATCGTCATGACGCCCAAGCAGTTGCTGCGACTGCCCGCGTGCGTGTCGACTCTGTCTGACTGTGCGAAGGGCACCTTCCAGCCGGTCATCGGCGATGACGCGGTCGATCCCCAGGGCGTCAAGAAGTTGCTCCTCTGCTCGGGCCGGGTCTACTTCGATCTGCTGGCCAAGCGGACGGAACTCG
>JAYSVZ010000243.1:0-2131 GCA_043718305.1 Planctomycetota bacterium
GGCTACATTCAGCGGGATCTTCAGATCACCATCACTGGCGGAGAGATGACGACGCTGCCGCTGCGGGTGATATCGTCCAAATTTATGAAATGACGGTGATCTACGCCGTTGGTCGGCGGGTCATCCAGACTCCCAGTGAGACGCAGATCCCAGCAAAAGCGGTACTCACTGCTAAGCTCACCGGCAAGGATGGAAGTTCCTCGGTGACGCCTTGGCCGATGACGTGGCGCAAGGCCGCCAGCCCGTAGGACAGTGGGTTGACCGCCACGACCCAACTGAGCCAAGGACTTCCATTCGGTGGGAAGAATGCCCCCGACAGCAGCCACATCGGCATGAGGAGGACGCTCATGATCCCATGAAATCCCTGAACCGAATCGATCTTCCACGCGAACAGAAATCCCAGACCAGCCATCCCAAGGCCGGTCAGAAAGAGGACCCCGATCATCGCGACTGACTGGGCGATCGAGAACCCCAGTGGCATCGCCGGGGCCAGGCCGATGTACTGCAACAGGGGAGCTGACCAGAGGAAGAGCATCGCCTGTGTCAACGCCAGCAAGGCCCCTCCGCACAGCTTTCCGAGCACGAGTGAGAGCCTCGGGACCGGGGAGGCGAGAACTCCCTGCAAAAAACCTTCATTGCGATCTTGAATCACCGAGATCGATGAGAAGATCGAGGTGAACAACACGATCATCAAGGCTGCACCGGGCAGAAAGTACTCTTGGAAGGAGACACTCCCGCCAGAGGCAGACTTCATCTCAAACGACCCTCGGAGACCCGCTCCGAAAAGCACCCAAAAGATCACCGGCTGTGCGAGAGCCCCCACGACGCGCGATCGCTGGCGAAAGAAGCGGACGAATTCCCGCTCGACCAATGTGGCGATGGGGAGGACGTACGAACCGTAGATGCCGGGATGGGGGATGGAGGACATGGTGAATTCAAGGGACAAGGGACCAATGACTACTTCTCTTCCCAAAACCGATGCCCGGTCGCCCGGATGAAGACATCTTCCAGCGTCGGCTTCCCCAGGGTGATCGACCGAATCTCGGGCGAGAACTCACTGGTCAGCGTGTGGACCAACTTGGCCCCTTCGGGAGCTTCAATGCGGAGTTGTGTCTCGAACAGTTGGGGAGTGAGATGCAGCCTAAGCCCGATCTGCTCGTGAAGTTTCGCAGCTCGCTCCGTATCGTACGCCTGGATCGTGATGCAGTCCCCGCCGATGGTCGATCGCAGTTCATCGGGCGTGCCGAGGGCGGCGAGCTTACCGCGATCAAGGATCGCCAGTCGGTCGCACTTCTCAGCTTCCTCCATCAGGTGGGTCGTGACGAGGACCGTGACGCCCGCCTCCGCCCGCAAACTTTGCAAGGCCCGCCATAGGTCGAACCTTGCTCCCGGATCGAGGCCGGTACTCGGCTCATCGAGCAGTAACACCTGGGGATTGTGCAGCAAGCTCTTGGCAATCTCGACCCGCCGCTTCAACCCGCCGGAGAGCGTCTGCACGATGTCGTGGGCCCGGTCGGCAATCTGGAACCGCTCCATCTGGGCTGCGACGCGATCACGAAGCAGAGCCCCCGAGAGACCGTAGAGCCGACCCTGGTAAACGATGTTCTCTCGAACGGTCAGTTTCACATCCACGCTCGGCGACTGGAACGTCACGCCGATCGAACGCCGCACATCATCCGGGTGCGAGCGGACGTTGAACCCGGCCACCGAAAGCTCACCCGCCTGCACCGGCATCAACGTCGAGAGCAGCTTGAACAGCGTCGTCTTGCCCCCACCGTTTGGACCAAGCAGACCAAAGATCTCGCCCGGCTTCACCGAAAACGAAAGATCATCCAAGGCGACACGGTCGCCATAGCGGTGAGTGACAGCGAAGATCGAAATGGCTGACATGGTCTCTCGTAGGATGGGCAATCCTGCCCGTCCCCTTCGGCGGAAGACACTTACGAACAACTCCCCAGCATCGAGCGCTCGCGCACGATCCCAAGAGAAGAGCCAGCGTCCGATCATGCCGTTCGCTGGCTCGTGGGTCGACTCATCGCACGGGACGGGCAGGATTGCCCATCCTACTTTCGGTCAATGCCCGTGATCCGATTCCGCCTTCGAACTTGCGGCCGGAGCGGCGTCGGTCTGG
>JAYSVZ010000244.1:0-6109 GCA_043718305.1 Planctomycetota bacterium
TCTGACTAATTCCGCTACGGGGCAATGACTGCCTGCCAGTCTTGACGGGGAGTCCTTTCTGCCAAGCTGGCAGGGAGGCCCCCGAGTGGCGGTAGCGTAAACGACTGTTAACCCTTTGTTTCCAGTGACTTGCAACTCATCTCTCTTCGCTGGCACAGCGGTTGCATTACTCTTCTAATGCGATTCGAAAACCATCGAACCCGGCAGTTCGCTGCCGGTTCGTCATCGGGTGGGGGCGGCGGAAGCCGAGTGACCTTCACTCCTCGCACAACAGTCACCTGACCCGCCGAATTTGAGGAGCAACTGTGGCTAAATTGCTCAGTTTTGACGAAGACGCTCGGAAGCAGTTGTTGGAGGGTGTCTCCAAACTGGCTCGGGCTGTCTCCTGTACCCTGGGGCCCCGAGGCCGCAATGCGGTGCTCGATAAGGGCTGGGGCGCTCCCAAGATCACCAAGGACGGCGTGACCGTCGCTCAGGACATCGAGCTGGAAGACAAGTTCCAGAACTGCGGTGTCCAGTTGGTGAAGGAAGCGGCCAGCAAGACCGGCGATTCCGCTGGCGACGGCACGACGACGGCCACAGTGTTGGCCGAAGCGATGTTCCGCGAAGGTCTGAAGTTCATCGCCTCGGGAGCGGCTCCGGTCGCCCTCGGTCGCGGTGTGCAAAAGGCTGTGGAAGCGGTCATCGAGCAACTCAAGAAGATGTCCAAGCCGGTGTCAGCCACCGATCGCAAGGCGATCGAAACGGTCGCCGCCATCGCCGGTAACAACGACAAAGAGATCGGTCGCATCCTGGCCGATGCCCTGCTGAAGGTCGGCAAGGACGGCGTCATCACCATCGAAGAAGGTCGCCAGACGCAGACCGAAATCGATCTAGTTGAGGGGATGCAGTTCGAACGCGGCTACCTCTCCCCACACTTCGTGACCAACGAAGACGACCAGGTCTGTGAGTTGGAAAACGTCAAGATCCTGATCCACGAAGAGAAGATCTCCAACGCGCGCTCACTCGTCCCGCTCCTGGAGCAAGTCTCCAAGGCAGGCATCACGCTGCTGATCATTGCCGAAGACATCGAAGGGGAGGCTCTGGCCACCCTCGTCGTCAACAAGATGCGGGGCATCATCAAGGTCTGTGCCGTTAAGGCACCGGGCTACGGCGATCGCCGCAAGGCGATGCTCGAAGACCTCGCGATCCTCACAGCTGGTAAGGCGATCTTCAAGGATCTGGGCCTGAAGCTGGAAGCCGTCACGCTGGCGGACCTCGGTTCGGCCAAGAAGATTCGGATCGACGCCGAGAACACGACCGTGATTCAAGGGGCCGGGAAGAAGGACGCGATCGAGGGCCGGGCCTCTCAGATTCGTACCGAGATCGAGAAGACCGACAGCGAATACGACCGCGAGAAGCTGCAAGAGCGGCTCGCGAAGCTGGCCGGTGGTGTGGCTCAGATCAACGTCGGGGCTGTCACCGAAACCGAAATGAAGGAACGCAAAGACCTGATCGACGATGCCCTGCACGCGACCCGTGCGGCTGTCGAAGAGGGGGTCGTTCCCGGCGGAGGGGTCGCTCTGCTCCGCTGCTCGAAGGCTCTCGACAAGGTCAAGCTGACCGGTGATGAGGCCCTCGGCGTTCAACTCGTCAAGAACATTCTCGAAATGCCGCTGCGAATGATTGCCAGCAACGCGGGCATGGATGGCTCCGTTGTGGCGAACAACGTTCGCAAATCGTCCGACGTGAACTACGGCTACGACGCTTTGAACGAGCGTTATGGCGACATGTTCGACTTCGGTGTCGTCGACCCGACCAAGGTGGTGCGTCTGGCCCTCCAGAACGCCTCCAGCGTCGCCTGTCTCCTGATGACCACGGACTCCATCGTTGTCGAAGAGCCGAAGGCGGCGGACGACAAGGATGGCCACCACGACCACAGCCACGATGGTGGCGGTGGCATGGGTGGCATGGGGATGGGCGGCATGGGTGGCATGGGCGGGTTCTAGTTTGAAGCCGTCAGCCGTCAGCCAGAGTTCTCAGTCGTCAGTTTTTAGTCAAGCAGCATGGTGAGGGGTGAGTGGCCGGGGGGAAGACATCGCTACGGCGGGCAGCCCCTCCCCTTTCGAATTTCGTGCTTCGGATTTCGAATTTCCCTCCCTCTTTCACTCAACCCTCAACTCTCAACGTTCTTTAGGAATTCACCCATGAGCATGAGCCTCAAGCCTCTCGATGATCGTGTCGTCATTCGTCCGGTCGATGCCGAAGAAACCACCGCTGGCGGGATCGTCCTGCCGGATGCGGCCAAGGAAAAGCCCCAGCGGGGCAAGGTGCTGGCCGTCGGGCCAGGTCGGCTTCTCGACAGCGGCGAACGCGTGGCGATCTCCGTCGTCATCGGCGACGAAGTCCTGTTCAGCAAGTACGGCGGAACGGACATCGAAGTCGATGGCACCGAAGTCAAGATTCTTCGCGAATCCGACATCCTCGCCAAGATCGTTAAGTAGTTTTCAGTTGTCAGTTCTCAGTTTTCAGTCATAGACTGAAGGATTGAGCTGGCAGCTTTCCCCAAGTGTGATCGGTCCCGATTCAGATAGTCAGTCGCCGTACCGTAACGGCCTCTGATTGACGACTGATCACTGAAAACTGAGAACTTCCTCCAGGAGTCCCCAAGTGGCTAAGCAACTTCTGTTCGATGATCGCGCTCGTTTGAAGCTCTTAAAGGGCGTGAACATTCTGGCTGACGCTGTTGCCGTCACGATGGGCCCGACCGGCCGCAACGTGATCATCGACAAGTCGTTCGGCAACCCCGTGGTCACCAAGGACGGCGTGACCGTCTCCAAGGAAGTCGAACTCGAAGACCCATACGAGCACATGGGTGCCAAGCTGGTCAACGAAGTCGCCAGCAAGACCAGTGATGTGGCCGGTGACGGCACCACGACCGCCACGGTTCTTGCTCGGGCGATCTACCACGAAGGTCTCCGCAGCATCACTCTCGGGGCCAACCCGACCGTGGTCCGCAAGGGGATTGAAAAGGCTATCGATTCGGCCATCGAGTTCCTCGAATCGATCTCCAAGCCGGTGAGCGACAAGAAGGAAATCGAACACGTCGGCTCGATCTCGGCCAACAACGACTCCGCCATCGGCAAGCTCATCGCGGACGCGATGGAGCAAGTCGGTCGCGATGGGGTCATCACCGTCGAAGAAGGGAAGTCGAACGCGACGACTCTCGAACTCACCGAAGGGATGCAGTTCGATAAGGGTTACGTCAGCCCTTACTTCATCAATGACACCGCCTCAATGAAAGTCGTCCTCGAAGACTGCCACATCCTGTTGCACGAAAAGAAGATCTCCAGCCTGCGGGAACTCGTTCCGCTCCTGGAGAAGGTTGCTCGCTCGGGCAAGCCTTTGTTGATCGTCGCCGAAGATGTCGACAGCGAAGCCCTCACGGCTCTCGTCGTCAACCGGCTACGCGGCGTGCTCAACGTCTGTGCGGTCAAGGCTCCTGGCTTCGGCGATCGTCGCAAGGCGATGCTGGCCGATATGGGTGTCCTGATCGGCGGCACCGTGATCTCGGAAGACCTCGGGATCAAGCTGGAGAGTGTCGAACTGTCGCACCTCGGTCGGGCCAAGCGGGTGGAAGTCGACAAGGACTCGACGACGATCATCGACGGCGCCGGCAACGAAGACGAGATCCAGAAGCGAGTCGCTCAGATCCGCAAGCAGATCGAAGGGACCGAGAGCGAGTACGATCGCGAGAAGTTCCAGGAACGCCTCGCCAAGCTCACCGGCGGAGTCGCAGTGATCTCGGTCGGTGCGGCTACCGAAGCCGAGATGAAGCAGACCAAAGCCCGCATGGAAGACGCCCTGCACGCCACCCGTGCAGCCGTCGAAGAAGGCATCCTGCCCGGTGGGGGCACAGCTCTCATCCGCGCCATCGCCGCTGTCGAAGCGACCAAGGCCAAGGGTGATGAGAAGATCGGTGTTGAGATCGTCGCTCGGGCCTTGCAGGCTCCGATTCGCCAGATCGCCGAGAACGCCGGTGTCGATGGAGCGGTCATCGCTGACGAAGTTCGTCAGAAGGACAAGAACATCGGCTACAACGCGGTGACCGGTGAGTACGTCGACATGTTCAAGGCCGGGGTCATCGATCCCGCCAAGGTCGTGAAGACCGCCCTGCGAAACGCCGGTTCGATCGCTGGTCTGATGCTGACGACGCAAGTCCTCATCACCCGCACCGACGATGTGGCTGGCGGCAAGCCGAAGGCGGCCGTCGAAGGGGCCGTGAAGTAGTTCGGTTGATCGTGGGATAGGCTTCCAGCCTGTCTTGCTTGGTCACTGACAGGCTGGAAGCCTATCCCACGAACCTGTTCGCTCATTCGCGAGCCACCGGAACAGTTTCGGTGGCTCGCGTTTTGTGCAAGAGGGGAAGTTGTTAGTCGTCAGTGATCAGTTCTCAGTCAGACTGATCACCTCTCCACTGATGACTGAAAACTGACCACTGAAAACTTCTCCCCCATGCCCACGCAGCGCGACTATTACGAAGCCTTGGGAGTCGAGAAATCGGCCTCCGCGGACGAGATCAAAAAGGCTTATAAGAAGCTCGCGCTGAAGTACCATCCCGACCGCAATCCGGGTGATGCGGAGGCGACCGAGAAGTTTAAGGAAGCGGCCTCAGCCTACGACGTGTTGAGTGACACCGACAAGCGGGCGCGCTATGACCGATTCGGTCATGCCGGTGTGAATCAAGGCGGTGGTGGACCGCAGTTTCAAGATGTGGGCGACATCTTCTCGCAATTTGGCGACCTGTTCGAAGCGTTCGGGATGGGTGGCGGCGGGGGTGGGAGAAAGTCTCGTGGAGGTGTCCAACGAGGCAGCGACCTCAAGACCTCTGTGACGGTCGATCTGGTGCAGGCGGCGCGGGGCCTGGAGAAAGAGATCGATGTTCCCCGGAAAAAATCATGCGTGAAGTGCTCGGGGAGCGGCAGCGAACCGGGTCACAAGCCGGAGAGATGTGACTATTGTGGCGGCCAGGGGCAGGTGATTCAGTCCCAAGGCTTTTTCCGAATGCAAACCACCTGTCCGGCGTGTCGTGGACAGGGAACAATTGTGCGGCACAAGTGCAACACGTGCTACGGGTCGGGACGCGAGGATGAGAAGGTCTCACTGAACGTCAAGATCCCGGGCGGCATCGACAATGGGATGCAGTTGTGCCTGCGTGGTGAAGGCGAAGCTGGCCCGAACGGTGGTCCGCGCGGCGACCTGTATGTCGATGTTCATGTCCGCCCGCATTCGGTCTTCAAACGAGAAGGGGTCCACCTTCTCTGCGAAGTGCCGATCAGCTACACCCAAGCCGCCCTCGGATCCAAGATCGAGATACCACTACTGGAGGGAAAAACCGATGTCGAACTGCCCCCAGGAACACAACCCGGTGAAGTCATCCGACTTCGTGGAAAAGGGATGCCCGACCCGCGCGGCGGACGCACCGGGGATCTGCACATTGAAGTCCAACTCGTCGTCCCCAAAAAACTCGTCCCAGAACACGAAGCCATCCTCCGCAAGCTGGCCGAGATGGAACAGGCCCACGTAATGCCGCACCAGAAGAGTTGGTTCGACAAGGTGAAGGCGATGTTCGCCGGTCACGAGGGGGAGAAGTAGGACGGCCTTTCCAGGCCGTCCTGTGCGGCCACAGCGGTCACTCATTGACATTGATCCCAGACCGTCGTGGAGCGGATACAGAATCAATGTTCACCAGAATTCTGGAACACTGATCTTCGCTGATAAACACTAATCCCGATCAAGATTAGCGCAGATCAGCGAGGATTCGTGTTCCTCCACTTTTCCATCGATTGCTGATCGTCAGTCGAGGACGGCCTGGAAAGGCCGTCCTACTGCACTGTTCGCTCAACCCTCTACTCTCAACGTTCCTCGCTCATGTCCGATCCCCACGAATCACTCGACACCCCGCGTGAAGACCTCCCCCCCGAGTTCCTCGCAGCGGACCTCTCGTCCCCGGAAGCGTGGGTTGATCTTCAGGATCAACTCCTGGCTGCCCAATCCGAGCGGGATGCGAACCACGAGAAGTACCTCCGCTCGCTGGCGGACTTTGACACGTTCCGCCGTCGCGTGATGA
>JAYSVZ010000245.1:0-6108 GCA_043718305.1 Planctomycetota bacterium
GAGAACGGGCTGTATCACAAGTTGCTGGATTCGCTGGCCCAAGAGTTTCGCGCCCATGCCACCGGTGCCAAAGGGGCACCGCAGATTTTCGTCACCACACACCAGCCCTATTTCGTGGATGCCCTCAGTCCGCGAGAGGTGTGGATTCTCGAAAAAAGCAAGGACGGGTTTTCGAAGCTGAGATGTGCTGCCGAAATCGAGATTGTCCAGAACCTGGTCAACGAGGACTTTAAGCTGGGAGGGCTGTGGTACAGTGACTACCTCGACGCCCCGTAAACCTCTGCATATTGAATTTCTGATCGAGGACGCATCGGGAAAGATTCTTCTGGAAGCACTACTCCCGCGCCTGCTGGGACCACTGGGGCAGCCTCATTCGTGGCGAGTCCATGGCTACAAGGGGATCGGAACAATCCCTCCGAATTTGGCTGGGAAGAGCGATCCCTCCAAGCGGATTCTGCTTGACCGATTGCCTCGATTACTGCGAGGCTACGGAAATACTCCGGAGATAGATGCGGTTGTCGTAGTCCTGGATACTGACCGTAGGGACTGCCGAACTGTACTTGCCGAACTTCAAGGAGTGCTGGAACAATGCCACCCAGCCCCGAAGACCATGTTTCGGTTGGCTATCGAAGAGGTCGAGGCGTGGTACTTCGGGGATCAGTCTGCATTGCTGAAAGCTTACCCCAAGGCCGACAAGAAAATGCTGAAGAAGTATCAACAAGACTCTGTCTGCGGCACTTGGGAGTCATTGGCGGATGCGATTCATCCCGGTGGCTCAAAATCGTTGCTGAAGACGGGTTGGCCAGCTCCGGGGCAGGCGAAATGCATCTGGGCCGAGCGGATTGGGCCATTGCTGGAACCGGATAACAACCGCTCGCCAAGTTTCTGTAAACTGGGTGATGGTGTTCGTCGGTTGATTTCATAATCGTAGAATCTCTTACCATGCAGTATTACCTCGAACACACCGCGACTTGTGTCTCCGCGATCGCCGGAGCGCTGGCGGCGCGGGGCAAGCAGGTGGACCTGTTTGGCGTGGTCGTGTTGTCGCTGGTGACGGCACTCGGTGGTGGGACGCTACGGGATGTGATTCTGGATGCGCGGACGGTGTTCTGGGTGGCGGATGCGAGCTTTGTGGTGACGGTGGTGGTCAGTGCCATGGTCGTGTTTGTGGTGGCTCGGTTCCGGTCGCTCTCGACGACTCCGTTGCTCTGGGCGGATGCGGGGGGACTCGCGCTGTTTACGGTCGTGGGGGTCGAGAAGTCACTCGCGGCTGGGGTCTCGCCGACGGTCGCGGTCGTGATGGGAGTCATCACCGGCACAGCGGGCGGGATGATGCGAGATGTACTCACCGGTGAGATTCCGCTGGTGTTTCGCAAGCAGATTTATCTGTATGCGACCGCGTGTCTGTGTGGGGCAATGGTGTTTGTGCTGCTGCGTGGGGTGGTCGAGAACTCGCTGCTCCGCCTACTCGCAGCTGGAACGACGCTGGCCCTGCGCGTGGCGGCGATCTGGTGGAAGATTCACCTGCCGGAGTTTGAGGCCCGCGAGGAGCATGACCAAGCATGAGGCTTGGAATACCAGTCACGAGTGTGTGCGTCTCAAACGTCGGTGGATTGAGAATTGGCCTAGACATCGACCTCAACGAGGTCTCGCCTTGTAGCCCGGGGGGGGCGGCCGCACTGCGGAAGACCCTGGGTTGATGAGCCTAATTCTGATCTACCCCAACGCAGGGTGGCCCCGGTTGAGTCGCCTTGGACTCTACCGCAGCGGCAGAGCCGGAAGAGGTTCTTGTACGAAGAGCGTTCTCCGGGTAGCCTCTTGTGCCAAGGCACACCGGTAGGCTCCAGATCGCTCCAGAGCGAGCCAACCGGTGCCCCCCCGTGGACAGCGTGCGGGGGATTTGAGGAGATTCGAACGTGAGCGATGACATCGATCCACAAGGAACAAGGCACCATCCGCCGGTTTCAACACTGTCGCTGATGGGATACCTGCTGGCGATTGTTGCTTGGCAGATCGAGATTTCGCTTCTTCTTCGAACGTTTAAGAACGTCAACCGAGCACCAACTTGGTGGGTGACCGTGGCCACGGTCGTCTCATTGGCGTTGACGGTCTTTTGTTTTTTCCGCGGACGGAAAGACTTTCAGCAACTCAGGCACACCAGTGGACGCGTGCTGTTAACGGGTGTTCAAAGTGTCTTGGTGGTGATCACGATGATTGCCGTCGGCACATTGATGGCGATGGTCATGTAAAGACCATCGTGACGCAGTCGATCAAACTCTGTGTCGGCTGCCAGAAGGCGAGTGTCGGTCGTTGAATTGGTCAGGTCGCTCGGAAGCGGTTAGAAACGCCGGTTGGTAAGCCCTAGGTCGTCATCCCAGTTGATCCTATGCGCGTCGTTCTCGCGATGAGTGGTGGAGTCGATAGCTCGGCTTCGGTCTGGCTCCTGAAGGAGCAGGGGCACGAGGTGATCGGCCTCTTCATGCGCTCCGGGGCGAACGACGACCATTCCAGTTCCGGAGAAGGCTCCTTGATGGGGACTATTATAGCGGTGTGGGAGACTCCCTCGTGCTTACCGAGCCGTTCTGCTCAAGGCCTCTTCCAGGAATTTGTACGCCACTTCGCGTGTCGCGGGCGGGAAGTCGTGGGCGCAGTCGGGGTACTCCGCGCGGAGGGAGCCGTTTGCTTTCAGGAGTTGGTAGATCGGCAGCGCAGCCGAGATCGTCTCCTGGACCCCGGAGACCTCGAAGTTGCTGTCGCCCGTCGGGGAGCAGGCGAGGAACGGGCGGGGTGCGAAGGCGGCCACGATCTCCGGGAAGTCGAACGGAACCTCGTCCGGGTTGTTGTGATACTGACTGGCGATCAGCGGCATGTAACGCGGGCTGGTCCAGCCAGCCAGTTTCCCCTCGTAATATTTGTGGAACCGCGTGAAGCCACAACTCGAAACCAGCGCCTTGATCCGCAGGTCGAAGACGGCCGTGAACATCGTGTTGTGACCGCCCAGTGAGTGTCCGATGCAGCCGATGCGATCGGGGTCGACTTGTTCCATCGACTGCAAAACATCCATCGCCCGCAT
Source organism: Planctomycetota bacterium (assembly GCA_043718305.1). Taxonomy (GTDB): domain Bacteria; phylum Planctomycetota; class Planctomycetia; order Planctomycetales; family Planctomycetaceae; genus TH-plancto1. Next base: position 3,074 of record JAYSVZ010000245.1, read on the forward strand.
GTTGTCGGCAATAGCCTTCATGCTGCCGCTGATACCTCCATGCTCGGGCGGAAAGACGTACGGATACTCGCCAAAGCTGGGGTAATCGGGGGCGAGAGTGACGAACCCTCGGCGACCGAGTTCCAGCGCATAGTGCAGGTTGGTACTCCCGCCCAGGCCCGCCGGTTCGTCTTTGCCGATGTTGTTCGTCTGGTGCAGGCAGAGGACCGCTGGCAAGCGTTCGACAGCTTGTCCTCCGAAGCTGGGGGCCTTCTTCGCCGCCGGGAGGAAGAGCCACGCCTTGACCGGACGGTCGACCGAGTCGGTGATGAACTGGATTTTCTGCCGCTGAAGGCCGCCTTCGAGTTCGGTCCGCTCCAGGACACGGACCTCGGCAGCGGGCCACTTGGATCGATCGGGCAGAGATCCCATGACGCGCTGCATTTGCGCCAGGATCTCGCGGCGACGAGCCGCCCAGTCCTCGACGGTAGTGATCGGCTGCTGAAGGCCCGCCGCGTCGCGATACCATGTGAGGTCCGTATGATCGTCGGCCCCTGCAAACGCGACGAGGCAGGCCAGACAACCGAGGAACTGACAAAGGCGAATTGGCATGGATGAAATCTCGCATGGATAAGGGAAGATCCCCCGGGCATTTCGGGCCATGCTCCCCATCTTACCGCGGGTTATTCTCTCCAGCCATTCGGGGCCGATCTGAAAAACTTTTGAGATTGATCGAAACCTCGGCACAAACCGGGGGTTTCATAAGGCGTGCGGCCAGAAATGCGATCCCCGTAGGACGGGCATTCCTGCCCGTCCTGGAGCGAAGGCCAACCTCACGACCCACTCCGTCCGGCCATTCGTGAGTGACGCCTTCGCTCCGGGACGGCCTGGAAAGGCCGTCCTACAGGGAGGCGTCTTCTGGCCGCTCGCCTGAGCTGGCCATCCCTGTCAACATCCGTTCGCGGGTGAATGACTGCCCCTCACAAGGATCGAAGCATGAAGAGAGCTCACTGGCTGGCCACACTGGCCACAGGTTTTGCATTGACAGCGGTGGGAATCGCGATGGCTCAAGGCCCCGGCGGCGAGGGCGGACGATCTCCGCGTGGGGAAAACGGAGCAGGGCAGGGCGGACGCGGCCCCGGTGGCGGTCCTCCCGGCGGCGGCCCACCTTCGGGGAATCGCCAAGGGGGTCCGGGCCAAGGCGGGCCGGGGCAAGGCGGGCCGGGGCAAGGCGGACCAGGGCAGGGCGGTCCCGGAGGCCAGGGCGGACCTGGAATGAACGGACCGGAAGCGATGCAGTTCGTCCCGATCACTGCGGCGCTCGACACCGACAAGAACGGCGAGCTTTCGGGCGAAGAGATCGCGAATGCTTCGACAGTGCTGAAGTCCCTCGACAAAAATGGGGATGGGAAGCTGACCGCCGAAGAGCTACTGCCCAAAGGCCCCCCACCCGGTCGCGGTGGCCGCCCACCTGGACAGGGAGGGCAGGGCGGCCCCGGTGGTCGCGAGGGCGGACCCGGTGGACAAGGGCAGGGTGGACCCGGCGGAAACCGAGAAGGCGGCGGCGAACGCCCTCGCCGTCCGGAGTAACTCAATTGGCAAGCCCGCTACGTAGCTCGGTCGCTCCGCGACCGAGACTCCGCATCGGGAACCGACGTACGCGTGACCAATCGCGTGATCGGCATGGGTGAAAGCTTGAGTGGTGCGTTGTTCGAAATGCCAGTCGCGGAGCGACTGGCCTACGATGTATTACGTGCGTGGCGACTCACCCAGAGCCGCATACCCGGCCTCCAGCACGCGCCCAATGGCCTGCACATCGTAGACACACCCGCCCCAGGTTCCGCCGCCGGCTTTTTGTAGCATGGCCCAGAGCAGGGTATCGGACGGCAATTGCGGGTCGGGTTGGAGTGGGACGCTGGGTGTCCGCTCGGCGAGTAGTTTCGCTCCCTCTTCGGGGGTGATCCGCCGGGAGCCGTCGCCGACGAGGTTGATTGAGCCGGTGAGATTGTGGCGGTCGACGATGATCTCGATCAGGTCGCCGTCCTTGACCTTGCCGATGGGTCCGCCCGCCAGGGCTTCGGGGCCGACGTGGCCGATACAGGCTCCGGTCGAGACGCCCGAGAAGCGGGCATCGGTGATGACGGCGACGTGTTTCCCGAATGGCAGATAGCGTAACGCGGACGTGATTTGGTAGGTCTCTTCCATCCCCGAGCCGAGCGGGCCACGGCACATCAGGACGATGATGTCCCCCGCCTTGATCGGGGTGAACGGACCGGCAGGCACGCCAGCCCCACTACGGCGCGGCCGGCCCTTGATGGCTGCGATCGCGTCTGGCTCACTGGTAAAGACGCGCGCGGGGCCGAGCTTGCGGTAGACTCCATCGGCGTCGACGACGCTGGGGTCGATGGCGGTGCTCTTGATGACGGAACCTTCCGGGGACAGGTTCCCGACCGGGAACGTAACGGTACTCGTCATGCCTTGCGACTTCGCCTTGGCGGGGGCCATGATGACATCGTCCGGGTCGATGCCGTCTTGTTCCTTGAGCAACTCCTTGAACCGAGCCCGGCGTTCGGACTTCTCCCACCACTCCAGCAGATCGCCGAGCCGCGCTCCCGCAGCGGTCAACACATCGAGCTTTAGCAGGCCCAGCGCCCGCAAATGGAGCATCACCTCGGGTACGCCCCCGGCCAAAAACACGCGCACGGTCGGATGACCCACCGGACCGTTGGGGAGGACATCGACGATCCGTGGGACGAGTCGATTGACCTTGTTCCAGTCATCCACTTGGGGCCGCTGCAGCCCCGCTTCGAAGGCAATCGCCGGGATGTGCAGCAGCAGATTCGTTGACCCGCCCATCGCCGCGTGAACCACCATGGCGTTGTGAATCGCGTCGGCTGTGAGGATGTCAGCCAGTGTCTTCTTCTGCTCCGAGAGCGCGACCACCGCCCGCGCTGACTGGACGGCGATCTCCTTCCAGACCTCGGCCCCCGATGGTGACAACGCACTATGCGGCAGGCTCATCCCGAGGGCTTCCGCGACTGCCTGCGCCGTCGCAG
>JAYSVZ010000246.1:0-6093 GCA_043718305.1 Planctomycetota bacterium
CCAACTCGTGGAGACCTTAAAACTACCAGCCCTGACCCTGCCCGCATTGATCCACTCCCCGCTCGAACTGCTGGTCCCGATCCCCCAAACCGGGCAATATACTCGCGACTCTGCCGCCCGCCAACGATGCCAACGATGCCAAAACCATCGCCCGCTTCACGCTGCGCACATTGGACAGCTACGCCGCTGCGGAGACATCGAAGTCGAGAACTCGGCCATGCAAATCTTGGCTCAATGTCAGCTAAAATGCCACTTGAAGTGCTCGCTGCCGTTGCCCTTTAGGCATCGCTTCTAGACCAAAATGGATTTCAAATACTGACACGCTTGTTGTCCAGATCGATTCGGCTGGCAAGGCGTCTCGCCAATGGATCACTTGCAAATCAGAGATCGATTGCATCAGGGCGGATAGGACATTGGTGTCGAGGACAATCATGAGTCAAGACTCAATGGTTGAACGGTGTTTTCTCGCAATTCCTGGATCTCGAAATCGAGTCCCTGCTCCGCAAACCGCTTAGCCAGCCGCGCCCCCAATGGGAGTTGCGATTTGCACACGGCATCGCTGAGGATCGCTTTCACGGTTTCCTCGATAGTCATGCGGTGTTGAATGGCCAATGCCCGCAACTTCTCATGCACATCATCTTCCAAGTTACGGACGACAACTTGCGCCATGTGATCTGTTCCTCTTGCTACGAGTTCATCAGATATCATGATCCCCGTATGCGGGGGCGTCAATCTCTGTGAGGCCCGTTCTGTAAGTACCACGGAAAACACCAACGCCACCGATTTAGCGAACCGACGAACGGTCGGCGTTCGCGGCGGTTTTGCCGTCCGATTGCTATCCCTTCTTGGCTCGTTTTAACTCGGCAGCTTCGGGAAGTTCCTTGTAGTACGGATCGAGCGGGTAGCAGCCCGAGATGATGCCGTTGCGGGGGGCTGTCGTGCAATCACTGAAGGTGCGGCAGACCTTTTTGTCGGCTGCGAAGTCTTGACCAGCGAGGATCTTGGCGGGGAGTTGCCAGTCGCTGAGGACCATTCGCCCCAAGCCGATGCTGTCGACCCAACCGTGGCGGACCAGGGCCTGGACCACATGTGGGAGATACTCTTGGAGGTAAGTATACGCCGTGCCCACGAAGACGGGACGCTGAGCGTCAGGCGTCAGTTGGCTTGCCCGCTGAAACCACTCGGTCACTTCCCGCACCGCTTGGATCTGCCGCACGCACCCGACAAGCGGATCTTCGGGCGGTGCATAACCATCCGATGGGGGATAGATCGCGGGGCGCTGGACATGGGGGTTGTAGTACGGAGACCCAGCAGTCAGGTTCCAGAGGAAGACGCCATATTCTCTCCCCAGCGATTCAATCAGCTCGATCGGCTCAGAGAGATCGATGCGGTGCGGGTTCGCCCGGTCGGCACCGAATACCGGGTAGAGGCCCTCCCCTTCCGGAATCATCGGGATCCCAGGGCCGAGTTTTCCAGGTTTCGAAAGGGCTGGATCGGGCCGATAGGCGTACGTGTCCCACAGCGAGAGCCGCACGCCGATCTCCAGCCCCGGGCACTCCGACCGGACGGCTGCGACGATCTCCCGAATGAACCGCGTCCGGCCCGCGAAGTCGCCTCCGTACGGACCGGGCCGATCAAACGCCGACAGAAACTCATGCCCCAGATACCCGTGGCAGCACTTGAGATCGACGAATTGAAACCCCGCTTCGAGAGCCGCCTGGGCACTGATGACGTAGTCCGCGATCAGTTCGCGGATCTCGCCATCGGTCCAGACGAGGCGGTCGTCCCCTGCGGTGATTCCGACCTTGGCATCCAACACGGGATGGTGGTAGGCCACTCGCGGTTCGAACCGATCGGAGCGGTGTGGTTTGCAGAACCGGCCCGAGTGTGTGAGTTGCAGACCGATGACCAGATCGTCGGTCGAGCCCGGCCCGAACTCTTCCAAGTGAGCTGTGGTCGCCGCTGTGTAGAGGTCTCGGAGCGAGGCCACGTTCTCGGGTCGGTAGCACAACTGCCGAGGATTGGCGCGGCCATCGGGCCGCACCGCGAACGCTTCGCCGCCCCACAAGAGCTTCGCCCCCGAGAGCCCGAAATTTCTCCATCGCCGGAGAGTGTGCTCGCTCGGCTGCCCGCCGGGGGTGCCGTCCCAACCTTCCATGGGGTGGATGCACCAGCGGTTGCCGATGCGGAGTTTGCCGACCTGAAGCGGCTTTGCGAGAGGGCTCGCCTGCGTGGCAGACAAGGGGGCCTCATCGACCGGGAGATCGAGGCCCAAGGCGACCAACGCCGAACGGAACTCGTCGACGGTCTTGAGAGTCGGTATGCGAATGGGGCTGGAAGGCAACGGCCTGTCTCTCACGGATTATTCTCGCTGGCTTGGTTCCAATACCCGTCCAGATGAGGCTATCTTCTCCGGACTTCGCTCCTCGTCAACGCGCGTTCTCCGAAAAATGGTGGCCCCTTTTTCGGAGGGACAGACCCGATTCATTGAAATTTCGCTGTCGACAGTCGTTCCGGTCGCCTCGGAGTGATATCCTTTACAATCTGTGGGGGCTCAGATCCCTGTTGAACTCGAAATGCTTGTGGGGTGGCCGACTCGGCCTTCCGCAAGTCCATCTGCACCGCTGACGACTGCCCATGGCTGCTGACCCGATCTTTGACTACAAGCCGTTCAACTACGACAAGCCGCTCTTCACGCTCGATGACATTCGGAAAGTCAATTCGCAGCGTCATGAGATGGAGCAACTGTCGGGGGTGGTGTGGGTTGACCAGGCTCAGAACGGACTGATCGGCTTCAAAGAGGTCACCGACGATGAGTTCTGGATTAAGGGGCATATGCCCGGCTTTCCACTCATGCCCGGCGTCGTTCTCTGCGAGGCTGCCGCGCAGCTCGCGGGCTTCTATGCTCGCAAATACAACATTTTGCAGGGGGGCGAGTACCTGGGCTTCGGAGGGATGGACACTGTCCGCTTTCGCCAGCCGGTCTACCCCGGATGCCGGTTGATTCTGATCGTTCGTACCACGCGGGTCTTGCCGCGTATCCTGGCCAAGTTCGATTTCCAGGGATGGGTCAACGACAAGCTGGTGTTCGATGGCTCGATGATCGGCGTGCCGATCAGCCGGAATCATCCGACCCCGGGGCGGTGAGCCGTTGGAGTCCAGGCTTTAGCCTGTCCGGAGGCGTAGCACGGGCGTCCCGCCCGTGAATCTGCTGGAATGCCATTCCGGGGGCACGCTTTGGACATGGTGGGCCTGCGCTGGCCTGCGCTCCAAAGCGAGCTGGTCGCCACCCTACGGCTTCTGCCCTGATGGTGGTTTGCGATCCATCTCTTCGCGGATCGCGGCCACGATGGCCTCGGCCATCAGTTGCGATCCGCGTTGGTTGACGTGGCAGAAGGGGTCGACGTAGAGCGTCTCCGGCGTGGCCTCGAAGAGCCGGGTCAAATCGACCATGCGGACTCCCGCCTGACGAAGCTGTTGGGCCTCGTCACGCAGTCGTGGATATCCCCGCCGGACATACTTCGCGTAGTCGATCTCTTCGGCATAGCACTTCTCGCGTTCGATTGCGGAGAGCGGCTTCGAGCCGGTGTCGTACTGATTCGGCTGGATCGCGTGGACGTACAAGGTGTTGTTCGCTTCACAGAAGTGATGCATTTGCCGCGAGGCCTGGCTCCAGATGCGGATCGATTCGGACAGGGCTTCCTCGTCCGTCGTCGCTTGGGGGTGCGGTCCCGAGTTCACGAAGGCCCGCTTTCGCTCTTTCCCCCGTCGCATCAACTCCTCTTCGATCAGCATCAGTTGTTCCACCATTCGCTGGTGGCGGACATAGAAGATCACGTTGTACGACGGGAGCCCGCGCAGCCAGGAACGGCTGGCAGCGCGCACTTGCCGCTGCTGTGACCCCCGCAGCTCAAAGACTCGCAGGGCTAAGTCGTCGTCACGCGGATCAACCAAGTCGAGGGTCCGCGCATGCCACCCTTGCGGGTAATCGAGAGCCACGTTGGCCACGTGATTTTCAGCAGTCGGAAGGGCCAGCTCGTTGTACCCATCGAGATTAATCACAAGGTCAAACTCGGCTCCGAGCAGCGTATAGTAGTTCAGAGAAAAGAGGGCTTGCGGCTGCTTGTAGCCCGACTGGCAGAGTCGCACAAGGATCACCTCGCGGTCTTGAAAGGCGGGGACTTTTCCAAGTCCCTCGCGAAGTTCCTGCTCCGCAGCGCAGGTCATCCCCAACGCCACCGAACCACCGCTGACGCCGACAATCAGCCGATCGGGACGACGCTGGAAGATTCCGTCAGTCACGTCGATGAAACCCCACCGATTGACCTTCAACGGAATGCCGTACGAGGGTGTCACGCGGACAATCTCCGGATTTCTCACCCAGCCGACATAGGGATGAAACGTCTCGGATTGACTCGCGCGACTGCCTCCCGTGTTGGCACTCGATTCGACGATCAACCGAATATCTCCGATCCCTCCATTGATGAGCATGTTCGCCAGAAGCCAACAGCCCAGTTCAAAAATCCCCCAACCCACGCACAACACGGCAACCCGAAAGACAAGTTTGCGGCCAGTTCGGCCAGCGACTCGCTTCCTGGGGGGATGAGCCGACGGATCGGTGGGAGTCGCAGGTTGTGGTGCCATGATCTGGCCGATCTTAACGAAGAGAGCTCCTTTCGGCTTCCCGAAGCGGCGAATCACTCGACGATCTTGGTTGGGGGCGGTTCTAACCCGCTCGTCGACGCTGACGTGACGACTTTCCGATTACTGGCATTTTCTGCCGGAAGGCAATGACGCCCCGTTCTTCGTATTGACACTCTTCCTTCCGGCGTCCTAAGTTCGTTTGTTCGACCGGAGTTCCGTCAGCACGCTGCCGGGACGCCGCCGTATTCTGGCCTCACATGAGCTGCGAATGGAGTCGCATCATGTCGCAGACAATTCTGTCGATGACATCCTCGAATTCCCCGGTTCCGCTGATCGACTTGGTCGAACAGTTTGAGACTCAGCGTGACGAGGTCATGCAGGCTGTGGAACGGGTCTTTGCCAAGCAGGGGTTCATCCTGGGCGAAGAAGTCCTCGGCCTCGAAGAGGAAATCGCGGCCTTCTCAGATTCGCGGTTTGCGATCGGCTGTGCCTCGGGAACCGATGCGTTGGTCCTCGCTTTGATGGCCCTCGATATCGGGCCGGGTGATGAGGTCATCACTACCCCGTTCACCTTTTTCGCCACGGCCAGTTCGATCGTCCGCGTCGGAGCCACTCCGGTCTTCGTCGACATCGATCCACTCACGTACAACCTCTGCCCCGAGGCGGTCGAAGCCGCTGTCACTTCGCGCACGCGGGCCATCATGCCGGTCCACCTTTACGGCCAATGCGCTGATATGCAGCCGCTCTGGCGGATCGCCGTGCGGCATGGTCTGTCGATCATCGAAGATGCGGCTCAAGCGATCGGTGCAGCCTATAACAACCGGCGGACCGGTGTTCTGGGGACAATCGGCTGCTATAGCTTCTTCCCGACCAAGAACCTCGGCGGAGCGGGTGACGGGGGGATGCTGACCACCGATGATCCCGACCTCGACGCTCGGCTGCGCCGCCTGCGGGTCCACGGAGATGTGGGCCGTTACGAACATATCGAGGTCGGCTTCAATAGCCGTCTTGATGCCCTGCAAGCGGCGGTGTTGCGGGTCAAGCTGCGCAGGCTTGATGAGTGGACTCATGGTCGCCAAGTGAACGCCGCGCGCTATGAGCGGTCGTTCGAAGAGGTCGGCCTGCCGGGCTATCTGTCGACGCCACACACGCTGCCGGGGAACACTCACGTCTACAATCAGTATGTGGTTCGCGTCCATGATGGTCGGCGCGAGGAGCTGATGGGGCGACTGAAAGAGGACAAGATCGGTCACGCGGTTTACTACCCGGTCCCGCTGCACCTGCAAAAATGTTTCGCCTCACTCGGATACCAGAAGGGGCAATTCCCCGAGGTCGAACGGGCTTGCCAAGAAGTCCTGGCCCTGCCGATTTACGCCGAACTCGGCGAGCAGCGACAGGACCGCGTGATTGACTCGGTGTCGCGAGCCTTTGGCGTCGAGGCCGAGCCAC
>JAYSVZ010000247.1:0-6084 GCA_043718305.1 Planctomycetota bacterium
ACGACTTCGGTTCTCAAATCAGCGAATAACGACTCAGGGGTAACACCCTGGCCCCACCAGTGGCTATTGCCATCCCATGGAGTGGGTCGCCCTCCCCACTCTGTACCCCGAAGGGGCTATCCATCACAGCCCAGGGTCGCGACAGCAGTCGCGCACCCTGGGAAACAGGCCGCCGTTGGCCACTACCCTGAAAGGGTTGCACCCCCTCGCGTCGCTTGTAGAACCCCGACAGGGTTCGCCAGAGTTTGACGCGTTGATCCCAGGGTGCGACCATTGGGAGCGCACCCTGGGTTTTGAACGCGAGGCTGAACCTACCCTGAAGGGGTAGTACACGAGCTGCACATCGAGCGTCGTTCATGTGGAACCCCTTCAGGGTCCGTCGCGCGTCGGGGGCTGTTGACCCAGGGTGCGCTCCCGCTGATCGCGACCCTGGGCGATCCCGTCCGGCCCCTCCAAGGCCAAGACATCGATCGTGGCCCGTGGTTCTTGGTTCTTGTTGACTGAGAACTGAGAACTGAGAACTGAGAACCCCTTTGGTTGCGGCTACGCCGCGCTGGGAAAGTCCTTTACGGCAATTCCGCCTGACCCGGCTTCGAAGTAGGTTTAGTCCGCGTGCCACTGGCCTGTCGCACGGGCGTGCCCTGCGGGGCGGGCTTCTTCGGGGCCACGCTAATGTTGGTCAGGAAGTTATGGATATCGGCCTTCTCCTGAATCCCCTGGAACGTTTCGGCCACTGCCAGTTGCGTCTTTTCTTCACTCACCTGAGCAAAGAGTTCGTCCCACACGTCCTTCGGGTTGGTGACGACCTGTTCCGTGCGGCCCTCGCACTTCAGGATCATGTGCTCGTTGTCATTGATGGGGATGACCGGCGAGATATCTCCGTCCTTCATTTTGAAGGCTTGCTCTTCGATCTTCGTCAAGCCCCCATGGCGACGAATCGGCGGCATCGCTCCCCCCAGCGGACGGGTCTGCGAATCCGCCGAGAACTCCGCAGCCAAGTCTTCAAACTTGTCGGGAGCGGCTTTGCACTTCTCCCAAATCTCGCCCGCCTGTCGCACGTTGCCTTGAACGAGAATCATCCGCACTTTGACCCGTGGGCCATAGTCGCGTTCGAAGGCTTTGAGCATGTCGTCTTCGGTGACTTTGGACTCCGCCTTGATTCCGGCCAACTTGCGAAGGGCGAGCATCGGCCAGATCGCGTCTTTGCGGTACTGCTCGGGTGTCACTTTCCGTTCGGCACCGAGAATCGAGTACCACTGCTCGACTTGCAGGTTGAATTTCTTGGCGATCGAGGCGACTTCCTGATCGACTTCGGCCTCGGAGATCGTGACTCCCTGACGATCGCATTCCTGCTGAATCACCAGCCGGTGGATCATGCTGTCGAGAACTTCGGCCCCGTGGCGGTTGATGCACTCCTTGGCCACGGCGTCGTAGCTGATCGTTTGGTTGTTCACACGCGCCATCTGCTGCAAGCTTCCCGCTGCGGGCGGGCTCGCTTGTGCCGAGGCGCGGGGCTTCGGCTTCTCGGCTGTCTGTGAGGCTGCCTGTTCCGGACGCAGCACCTGGAACAGAATCGCTGCCCCCACACCGACGGCGGCAGTGCCACCGAGAATCGCTCGCCAAGGCCGACCTTGAGCCGGTGCCGTCGACGAAACGGGCATGGTTTCGGAGGGGGAGTGAATCCCTTCACTCATGATTCGAACTCCTGAGGAATGAACCGTGTTTCGCCGACGAACCGCATGGCGAGCCTGATCGGCAGACTCCGCCGATCGATAGCGCGGAGTTATACGAGGAGATGAAAACAGGGGTCAAGAGGAAGTTGAGTGCCCGAACTCTGCGCGAGGGCGTACGACATGTTTTGCGCAGCGCGGCTAGTTTGTTAGGCTGGTGAGCGTAACGCCGACGAGGATGTCGGCGTAGCGTCTGACTCCAGTGAGAGATACTGAATCAAGGAGCTGGGCCAGCTTCACATTTCACGAGATGCCACACGATGGATGCGAATGCGTTTGACGACCAAGCCCCGGGGCCGAAGCAGTTCTCGCGCGGGCAGCGGCGGGTGCTGGGCACCTTGCTGGAGAAGGCGTTCACGACGCCCGATGTTTATCCGTTGACGCTTAAGTCGTGTACGACGGCGTGTAACCAGAAGAACAATCGCGACCCGGTCACGAACTACACCGAGGACCAGATTCAAAAGATTCTCGACGAGCTTCGCGAGGCCGGAGTCGCTGCAGTCGTTCATACTGACGGTGGGCGAGCCGAGCGGTATCGCCACTACATGCGGAAGCGATACCCCTTTAACGAAGTGCAACTGGCGATTCTCACCGAGCTCCTCCTTCGTGGCAGTCAACAACCGGGCGAGCTACGCACGCGGGCGAGTCGGATGGTGCCGATCGATAGTCAGGAGATTCTGCGGTCGGCGCTGAATGAGCTTCAGACGCAGGGCTACGTCCGAGCGAGCGGTCCACTCGACCGGCGGGGCGTGGAAGTCGACCACACCTTCTACCGCGAGGGGGAAGCCCCGGCGATGGCCAAGCTGGCGGATGATGGAGCGGAGCCAGTCGCGTCGCGGAGTTCCTCGTCAGCCGCCGCTTCATCTGAGTCTTCGGCTGTGGCGAGCCTTCAGCGACAGCAGGCTGAGATGGCGGAGGAATTGGCGACCCTGCGGGAAAAAGTCAGCGAACTCGCCGACCAAATGGCCGAATTGCGCCGTGCATTGGGATAGCGGATGGCGTAGAAGTGTGTAGGCCAGTCGCTCCGCGACTGGCACCTCGGACAACTGATCGCGGTGCGGCGGCCGTTTTTTAGTGTCGGCGATTTTTCTAAAATCGCTGCGAGGACGCGACGACGCTCGAAGGTGGAATCGAACGAGCGCCGACTCATCTGGAACGGGTCTTTCGCATGCGAGCGACGGTTCGCTCATCACACCGGCGATTTCGGAGAAATCGCCGACAATCTTGGGGGTTTCATGTCGACCCATCATTTGAACTTCACGTTCCGCGTGACAGCACTACTGCTGTCATTCGCTAGTGCGGTGTATTCCCAGGAGCAACCTGCCGAAGTTCCGGCTTCAGCCACGTTGAGCCGGACGCTGGTCATCGAACACGACCGCGATTTAGAAGTCCGCCTCCGTTCCATCCAGACAGCCCTTGCGAACCAAGACCATGTCGCAGCCATTCAAACGTTGGGTGAACTACTGGCGATCCCGGAACCGCCGATGGTGCAAGTTGGTAATGTCTACCGAGATGCCCGGTTCGAGGCTGAGCGGGTCTTGCGAACGGGGACGCGGGAGCTGCGCGAAGCCTTTCTCCGAGAGACCGAGGTCCGAGCCCAAGAGGAAGCCCGGATCGCCCGCGAGAGCGGTGACCTGCCGAGCCTGCTCGCGGTCGCCGAGCGCTACCCGTTCACGCCGGTGGCCAATGAAGCGTTGCTCGCTTTAATGGAGCAGTTCTACGACATGGGACGCTTCGATGCGGCGGTGACATGTGGTCGCCAGTTGATCGAGAACCAACCCAATCCGGCAGCCATCGCGCGGGCTTATCCTCTGGCCATCCGCCTCTGGCGTGATGCCTTGCGGGAACTCAAACTGCCTGACGAGGCGGCTGAGCTGGAGCAGCGGTGGCCGATCGATCCGCAGACGGTCTCCCCGTTCCGCGATCCGCCGCTTGCGCTCAATCCCCTTGTGGCTGATAACGTCCCGGTTCAGCCTTGGCGGATCGACGCCGAGTCACCGAGCCGAGCAGGAACGTTGCTGCGAAACGTGGTGAGCAACTTGCGACGTGATGGAATTCAGGTTGGTCTCTTTGCCAGGCCGCTGGTCCTCTCCGATCGCACGATCTGGCGGACGTTCACCGAACTGATCTGCTTCGATCATCGAACCGGGACGGTCATCTGGCGACAGCCCCTGCCCTCACAGATCGCTGAAGAGGTCAACGCCCTCACCGACCGGGCTGATCCGGCCACCGAGCGGCGGCTGGGACGAGAACTGGGACAGCGCGTTCAGCGGGACTCGGTCCTGGGGAAAATCAGTGCTGATGCCGAACGGGTTTATGTCGTCGTCGACATATTGCCCGCGAACGAGGTCCGCCCCGATGGAATCTCGCTCACTCCTGCCTGTACGCTGATCGCCTTCTCGCTCCAATCCGGTGAAGAACTTTGGCGAACGAGTGAGGTCTGGGCCAAGCAGGACGCGGAAGTGACTCCCCTTCCAGAGGGGCCAAAGCTTCCCCCCGCTCCGCAAGGCAAGGCCGTTCCCGCCCCCAGTCAACCTCCGCATCCGTACTTCTTTGGCCCCCCATCGGTCACCGGAGGGAACCTCTACATCCTGGGTCAGGCCGGTGAGTCGCTGCTGCTCTTCGGGATCAACCCCCAAACCGGTGAGTCTCTCGGAGCCAGCCCCCTCGGTGACTGTGCCGATTTGTTGGCCGACCGGCGGCGGCTATCGCAGGCTTGCCCGATCTTGTGGTACGACGGGCTCGCGATCTGTGCGACGGGGGCTGGGGCCATCGTCGCCTTTGACCCGTTTGCTAACCGGGTGAAATGGGCTTATCGCTATGGTCGAGATGATCAACAGGTCGAATCGACCGGACTGTTGCAGCCCTCAGCTCGTCGCGACGGGTGGCAATGGCTGCATGGATGGCAAGAAGCCCAAATCAATCAGGCCGACGGAAAGATCGTCGCCGTTTCACCGGAGTCCGATGCGATTCATTGCCTTTCGGCAGTCGATGGAAGTTTGCTCTGGACGATCTCCCTGGAACAGGGGCGACGCCTGGTGGCAGTGCATGGAGGGCGAGTAGTCATCACGGGGCCGACCTTTGTCCGGTCGTATCGACTCGCGGATGGCACGGAAGAGGCGGCCTTCACGCTGACCACTCCGATCGTGGCGGCGCATTGGCGGGATGAGAGCTGTGAGATCACGCTGTCCTCGGGGGAGACGATTGACTGGTCACCCGTCACACGCGAAATCCGGCCAATCACCCCGCAGAGCCTGCGCCCCCTCCGCCTGCGCCCCGCCGGAACCCTTGACCCGATCAATGGCTTCGCCGTTCGGCAACTCTTCTACACCTTTCCCATCGACTCCGTGGCGGGGAGTGACCACATCACGGTCTGGCCAGACCGCATTGAACGTCACAAGGCAGACCTTCCCATTGAACGTGAATTCGCTCACCTCGCGACGGATGATCCGACTGATTCTGCACCGCTCACCAAGCTCCAACAGGATCTCGATCGTTTAGCGGCCACCACCAGAGAGACTCAGGTCCAGAGGGTTCTCATTCCGCTGCTGAGCCTTCTCAACCAGCAACCGACTCAGTGGGAGGTCGATCTGGTGGAGATCGAAACCGGTCCTTCCACGCCGAGACGGTCATCGCGCACGGTGCGGCTCGATGCCTATCTGCGAGGTCGCTTGCAAAGCTTGTGGGAAGGAGCGACGCCTGCCGATCGCGAAGCAATCCTGGCGACCTACTCCCACTGGGCTGCCGCCAGTCTCGATGAGTCGGGACCACCATTGCTGGAGCCGCTGGAGTTTCTATCGACCCGCGTCCTCGACCGGCCGCTCAAGTGGACCAGCTTGGCGGAACTGGCTCAGCAGCAACTCGCCCTTCGGCGGCGGCATCTGCTTTCCAATCGTGATGATGCGGCCCGCGCGCTGTGGCGACTCGGCGAGATGCATGCCGAACGTGGTGACTGGCGGGATGCGGCGACGATCTACGCGGAGCTGCGCGAGCGCTTGCCGCATGTCACGCTGAGTGGGGGACAAACGATTGTCGATTTGGTGAAGGGGCTGCCCGCTGATTCTCCGTTGGCCAAGCGAATCGGAGAGGACTTGCGGACGACATGGCCCGACCGAGCGCCCACGGTCACGACGAAAGAAGCGTTCGAAAGCCGGGAAATGTTTGCTCCGATCCCCGTCACAGCGGAACGCGGCAGCCTATTCGATCATCTCAATCTTGCCACCGAAACCATCGGTGGGCAAACCCTTCGCTTTTCAGGGCTGGGCCGCAGCCGACCGTGGATGGTCACTCTGCCCAAGTCGAACCGCGACTGGCGAGCCTACCTCGAACTCCGCAAGGCCTGGGGCTTCGGCCA
>JAYSVZ010000248.1:0-2123 GCA_043718305.1 Planctomycetota bacterium
ACAGATGCTGGGGCCAACATCGTAAGGGATTCAGTCCTGCGATTCTGATGGCGTTGGAGGTCTGACAAGTACATTCCACTCATCAGCTTGGCGTTGCCAATTTGGGTCTGCGGATATGGTGCGAACACCCCGCTCAGTGATCCGATCCCTCCCCCGCTCCACCAACAGCAGGAACAGTATCTCCTCCTGAATCTCCGAAGCCAGCAGCAGTAAGTCCATGATCTGCGTCACTCTCGCCCGGCTGATGTGGGCCAGGCGGGCGGGGTCGGCTTGGTCTTTGACCACTCCGTTGCGGATCAGCTGTTCGAACCGGATCGCCAGCGCCATCAGGCAAGTGGACCGATTCGCCCAGGATCATCCGGGCCAAGACAACTCCACCTCGCAAACCTCGTACGCCGCGATCTCCACGATCACGCCGCCATCGGGATCAACACCCAGCGTACTGATCGTCTGCCCTTGAAAGTCAACTTGCCGTGCCTTTGTCGGTGTGCGGAACGGGGTCAGCTTAAACGTCTTGGCCCGCCCTTCGGTCTCTAGCAATCGCAAGACACAGCCGCTCTCACCGGTCGCGATGGGCAGGATGCGGAGCAGAACTACGTTCTTCGCTCCGATGTGAAAGAACCATCCCGTGGGCCCCGACGCCGGGGGGCCGTGATCGACGGGGATCACGACCGGGGGCGTGAGCGCGGAGAGCGCCGCCTGCATCGGGAACGATTGGTCGAGAACGATCCGGATCGTCTTAGCCCCCGTCGGTTCGCCAGCGACCAAGAGCAACGTATCGAGCATCCGCGGGCCGGTCCGGCGGTGGAAGGGGGTCTGGCTGGTGAGTAGGGCTAACCGCCCTTGGGCATCGGCGATCTCGACATACTCGGGGGCTTCGATCCGCTCGCCGAGGACCGGCTGGGCCGATTGCAAGACGCCTTTTGTCAGGGCGGACTCTTCGTTCTTCCAGGCCCACCGGGCGGCGTAGTAGTTGGTCCACGGCTCGCCGTCGATGGCCTTTTCTGGGGTGATCTCGAACTCGATATCGACGAGCGGACGACCGGTGTCGAGGCGGACTGTTTGCCGAAACGTGGCCAGCGTGCGGGTCATGTTCTGCGGATCAACGATTCGCCCAGTGGTCTCGATGGCCGCCCGATCGGGACCGGCATCGACGATCCGATGACTGTCGCGCAGCATGTTCGAGTAGTAGGTCGAGGACTCCTCGACATCGTCCCCCTCGCCGGTCTTCACGGTCTTCGGAGTCGGATAGCGGTAGGCCAATTGCTGGCTCAATCGATTGCCGATCATCGACGGCGTGCGAAGGTCCATCAGCCCGCCGGTCTCCTCGCTGACGCGTAAGGTGCAGAACTCGTTCCCGAGTTCGAGCCCGTCGGCCCATGCTCCTTGCCGCTTTCCTTTGGATGTTGCGACTGGGCTGGGACGCGGCCCTTCTGCGGAGAGCCACACGAAACCGCACGGCGGAAGATCGACGAGCACTTCACACTTCGCTTCACTCGCACTGATCGCGGCCACCGGCCCGCCAACTGTTGGGAAACCAGCACTGCTGGGCCACTCGACGAGTGTCCGCCGGGCGAATGACAACGTGTTGACCACCACGACCCCCGAGCGTTTCTCGGGACCGGTGAGCAGCGGCTGAAGGGCTGCCATCGCGCGGGACTCTTCGGCGGCAAGGTCAGCCTCCAGCGTCTCATCGATCTCAGAGACGACATCGGGACCAGCGAGTTCGATCCGCTCTTCAAGCTGCGATGCGGGCGGCACCGGCTGTCCCTGGAGCAAGCCAGCGACCCCGAGGCACCACTCCGCTCGCTCCAGTCGCATCCGCCGAACGCGAGCGAGGGCATATCGCCCGATCGGATTTGCTTCTTGCCGGGCGACCGCCTGGACCAGAAACGGTGAGAGATACTCGGTCGAGCGCTGGTCGTGGAATCGATCGCGCGTGTCGGTCGACCGAAAGAACTCCCCGAATGTCGTGAATTTTCCCAAGGCCGGTGCGTACCGCGCCATCCGCCTTAAATCATCGAGCCACGGCGTGCGCAGGTCGGGCCACCGGGCAAAGCAGACTGCTGCCACATGGTCGTGATCCATCGACTCCGACATCCGCACCGGAAATCGCAAGAAGC
>JAYSVZ010000249.1:0-20609 GCA_043718305.1 Planctomycetota bacterium
GGGTCGGCTGCGCAGCGGCAGACCCTGGGGCAGTCGCATATCGAATGCCGTTCAACCCCCACGGGGTTGCGTCCGATGACTGACGCAACCCCGTGGGGGTAGAAACGGCTGAAATCGATCGAAACCCAGGGTTTCCCGCCGTGCGGGCAACCCTGGGCGATGAGACGAGACCCCGTGGGGGTCAATTCACCGACGTTGGGGACGCACACATCACCCAGACGCCCCAAGCGGCGTCCGGGCCAGCCAGTCTTGTCGCCTTCCGTTGCAGGGATATCGTGATCGGCTGCACGCAGCCTAATATGCGACCAACAGTTCCAACTTCTTCAACGATATTTTGTTGACAATCCAGGGGTTGATGCCAAACTGGGCCTCAGTCCGCCTTGAGCGGTTTCCTGAGCATCACCGACGTTAGGCTGCACGCTGCTCAATAAGACTGTTCGGCGTCAAGTACAAGGCATCAAGCCTCCCCCGCCACCTTGCGCATTTCTGTCACCACTGCAGCGGGCTTTGCCAACTCGCCTTCAGCTCGGCGAGGTCCGCGTCGATCAGCGTGGCTCCCGTTGAGCCGGTGATCTTGAGGCGTGGTGCGGTGGTGACTTGACCGATATCAAGGCCATTCGCTCCGGCGGCGCTGAGCTGCGTGATGACGCGTTCAACATCTTTGGCAGTCACCTCTAGCACGAACCGCGTCTGGCTCTCGGAGAAGAGGGCGTCGACGGCATCGCGTGACTCGGGGCAGACACCCGCGATGGACGCTTCGATGCCCAGGCCACCCGCGAAGGCCATCTCGGCCAGGGCCAGGGCGAGACCCCCTTCGCTGAGGTCGTGGCAACTCCGCACGAGCCCCGCAGCCAGCACCGCATGCACGGCGGCCAGCGTCTTGGGAGCCTGGACGAAGTCGACGCGCGGAACTGTGCCGCCGACGAGGTCTTGCACGAACGCGAAGTGGCTCCCGCCGAGTTCGGACTGGGTACGGCCCACGAGGATCAAGCGGTTGCCCGCTTCCTTCAGGTCCATCGTCACGGCGTTCTCGACGTTCTCGATCTGCCCGAGTGCGGAGATCAGCAGCGAGGACGGGATCGTGATGACCTGCTTCTTCCCGTTGGCATCGTCGTACTTGAACTCGTTGTTCAAGGAGTCCTTGCCGCTGATGAACGGGGTGCCGTAAGCCAGCGCTGCATCGTGGCAACCGAGCGCGGCCCGCACGAGTGAGCCTAGCGTTTCGGGCCGCTCCGTGTTCCCCCAACAGAAATTATCGAGGATCGCAATCTGCGCTGGGTCGGCTCCGACGGCCACGCAGTTCCGTAGCGCTTCGTCGATCGCCGCTGCGGCCATCCAGTAGGGATCGCAGTCGCCGTAGCGGGGGTTCATGCCGTTGGAGATCACGGCCCCGCGCATCGAGCCGAGGTCGGGCCGGACAATGGCGGCATCGGACGGGCCATCGTTCGCGATGCCGACCAGCGGCTTGACGACGCTGCCCGCTTGAACCTCGTGGTCGTACTGGCGGATGATCCATTCTTTGGAGCAGACGTTGAGCGAGCCGAGGATCTTCTTCAGTGAGGCGTTGAAGTCGTCCGAGGAGGGTTGACAGCCCGTTGAAAAAGTCTGTGGCACGGGCTTCCAGCCCGTGATTCCTTGAGCCTCACGCATGGGCAGGATGCCCATGCCACGTTTTTCAACGGGCTGTTGAGGGTTGAGAGTTGAGGGTTGAGGGACAGACTTGCTGCGAGCAGTCAGGCGAGTGGACTCGGGCGGCGGGATGTACACCGCCTCGCGATTGACCGGTGGGCGACCGTCGTGCAGGAACTCCATCGCCACGTTGCCGACCTGCTCATCGTGATAGAACAACCGCAGCCGCTGGTCGCTTGTGAACTTGCCAAAGGCGACCGCCTCGACCCCTTCGGAGGCACACAGCCGCTCGAACGCTTCCCAGTTCTCGGGCGGCACCGCCAGGACCATCCGCTCCTGGGCCTCGCTGATCCAGATCTCGGTGTACGACAGTCCGCTGTACTTGAGCGGGCACTTGTCGAGCCACACTTCGGCTCCGGACTTCTCGGCCATCTCGCCGACCGCGCTACTGAAGCCGCCCGCCCCGCAGTCGGTGATCGAGCGGTACAAGCCCCGGTCTCTCGCATCGAGGATCACGTCGAGGACCATCTTCTCCTGGACCGCGTTGCCGATTTGAACGGCCCCACCGGAGATCGTCTCGCTCTCGTGCGTTAGCTCCGCAGAGGAGAAGGTCGCCCCGTGAATCCCATCGCGCCCGGTGCGGCCCCCGACGGCGACGATCAGATCACCCGCCTCGACATGTTTCTCGCTCATCCCGACCGGGAGCAACGCCACGTTGCCGCAGTAGACCAGCGGGTTGCCGATGTACCGCTCGTCGAAGAACACAGCCCCGTTGACCGTCGGAATCCCCATCCGGTTTCCGTAGTCGCGGACGCCGGAAACGACGCCTCGCATCACGGTTCGCGGGTGCAGCACGCCCGGCGGCAGTTCGCTATCCGGCGTCTCGGGCGGTGCGAAACAGAACACATCCGTGTTACAGACTGGCTTGGCCCCCATCCCAGTCCCGATCGGGTCGCGGATCACGCCGCCCAAGCCGGTGTTCGCGCCTCCATACGGCTCGATGGCCGACGGGTGGTTGTGGGTCTCGACCTTGAAGCAGATGTCAAACGTGTCGTTGAACTTCACAACTCCGGCATTGTCCTTGAAGACACTCACACACCAGTCGTTCGCCCCGAACTTGCGCCGGAGCGTCTGCGTCGCGCCGAAGACGGTCTCCTTGAGCATGTTCTCGAACTGCCGCGTCCCGTTCTCGTCGCGATAGGCGATCCGCCCCTTGAGCGTCTTGTGCGAGCAGTGCTCGCTCCACGTCTGGGCCACCGTCTCCAACTCGATGTCGGTCGGGTCGCGGTGCTGCTCGACGAAGTGCTGTTGGATGGTCTGCATCTCGACCAGAGAGAGATACAGCTGGCCGTCCTTACTCAGCCGGGTGAGAGCCGCGTCATCCATCCCGCGCATCGGAATCGTCGTCAGTTGGAACTTGTACTCGGAGCCGACCGCGATCGTGGAGAGCGTCAGCGGCCCGGGGATCAGTTGCTCGATGGCATCGTTGGACAGGACGCGGCGGCTCAGCTTCTGAACATCGACAGTCACGGCATCGGCGTTGATCCAATACTTGCGGCAGGTCGCCACGCGATCCACGGCCAACCCCTGCGAGGTGAGGGCCTTCGCCGCTGTTTCGGCCACGTTGTCGGTCACGCCCGGCTTGTAGAGGACGTTGAAGAGCTTCAGCCCGCTCACCTCGGGATGTGCCGCTGAAGTCGCTTCGGCTGGCAAGGCCCGCACGCGGCAGGTCTCGACGACCCCATCCGCCAATAGTCGCACGACGCGCGACCGCAAGCTGGCCTCATCGAGCGTGCCTTCGACAAGGAACGACCGCGCTGACCGGATCACCCGGATGCTCGCAGATCCCTGAGCCCGGGCCTCGGCCAAAACCCGTTGCCCTTCACGGTCGACTTCGCCCGTGATCGGATGAATTTCCACTTCCCAGAGCATCGACTCCGCCCCTGTTCGCTCGTGACGCCCCTCGGCAATCGTGTTGAGGCGGGATCATAGTCGGTCAGGGGGGACCGATTCGAGCGAGGGGTCCAGAAAGCAACAAAGGCCGCCCCGGATGGAGCAGCCTTTGATGATTTGATGCGATCTCTCAGCGCGATCGACTTACTTCTTCTCTTCCTTCTTCGGCACGGCAAAGCCTGCCTTATCGAAGGCAGCGTCCGAGAAGGCGAGTTCGAGCTGGGCATCATCCTTGGCGGCTTCGGCCTTGCCCTTGCACATGTTGCAGCAGAACTGGACTTCGACGCCCGCGATCTTGACCTTGGCTTCGGGGTTCAGCTTGCCCCCCGACAGCGGGCACTTTTCTTGCTTGGCCTGGCCGGTGGCGACCAGTTGGTGATTGGCCTTCGTGGAGAACTTGGCCTTATCCTTGTCGTAGGCTTTGGGGCAGTTCTCGCAGCAGAAGTAGATCTTGCCGCCCTTGTAATCGACCGCTTTGTCCTGCTTGGCAGGTGCACCGGAGACGATGCACTTGTGTTCGAACTTCTTCTCAGCTTCCGCATCAGCGAAACCGGCGACGCACAACAGTGCCAACAGAGCCACAAATCGTTTCATGGAAGAATCCCTTGTCTTTCCGAGGTGTCCACACACGCTCTACGCACGGAGTTGCCCGCCGCTTCGCGCATCCACATATTCGTCATGATAGGCACTCGAGTCTGATAAGACAACTCTGATTCGAGCGAACGCGCCCAAGCGTGTGTGCGTCACGAAAAGGCCGTTATTCCTCTTACGGGCAGAATTGAGCTGTAGCCACGTTCGCCAGAACGTGGGCGAGTGGCGTGATTCGCCCACGTTCTGGCGAAACGTGGCTACAAAAGAAGGCATCACCTTCCACCCGCGCGGAGAATAACCGGGGTGCGATCGTTGGTTGCCCCTGGGCGACTCGCTGCAGCCCTGGGGCGCAGATAGCGACCGTCACCTTCAGTTTCTGCCTCGACTGCTATTCTGACCACTGGTCACTGCCATCCAGTCACTCGCCGCTCACGCAGCGGGTTACTGGGGGGCTGCGCAAAGTCTGTCTCACTCACAGCACTCTTCGCAGTGGAAAATTGAAATTGCTACGAAAGTTCGTTCGCGAGTAGACTTGCGTTTCACTTCCAAGTGATCCGTCACACAGACCAGCTTGCCTTACAAGCCCATCCTCAGGAACTCTTATGTCTCACAACATCTTCTCCCGTTGGTCGTCACTGGTCGGCCAGCTCTTCGGTCGTCTCGCGCAGCGGCGGACGGGGGCGATGGGGCGAGTGCGAGTGTGGGGCGAGGTAGCGGCCCTCGAAAGCCGGCGGATGCTGGCCGGGACGACCAATGTGACGTTCGCTGCTGGGGTGCTGACGCTGACTTCGGTCGATGACCTGACGCAGGCGGGGATTCTGGCTGGGAATAACAACAACTTCATCGTGCTGACTGGTGGCGGAGCGGGCGTAGTGACGGTGTCGGGCGAGACCTTCACCGGGGCGGGCGTGGGGCCGTTCAACGGCGTGACGAGCATCAAGATCGAAGGGAAAGATGGGAACGACACGGTCACACTGACGACTGTCGCGATCACTGGCGGGCTGACAGTGCTGGGCGGGGATGGGAATAATGTCGTGACTGGTACGGGCGGTTCACTGGGGAGCCTGAGTGTCACCAACCTGGATGGATTTGACACGGCGTTATACAGCACAGCTACCGTGACGGGAGCGATCACGATCACGAATGGAGAAGGTGGCAGCACGAGCGTCTTGACAACATTGGCGTGTGCGAGCCTGAAGATCACCAATGGAGATGGGGCCGATGACATTTCCATGAACGGTGTGATTTCGGTCACCGGGACGACGGCGATCGATCACGGAAATGGGTCATCGAATGTCTTTTTCAATGGGAGCGGGACTACCCTGAATGGGGCCTTGACCATCAAGAATGGCGATGGGGCCTCTCACAACATCGGATTGGGATTCACCACCGCGAAGGCGATTACGATCACCAATGGTCACGGGGATTCTTCGACCGAACTGGCGAGTGGAACGATCACCGGGGCCATCAGTGTGACCAACGGAGAGGGGCAGGATAGCTTTGAAATCCTGAACGGTGTGAACATCAATGGCAGTGTGACCGTGGCCCACAAAGGCGGCGGAAGCGTCACCGGTTTGAGAGGAATCATCACCGGCACACTTTCGGTGACCGGTTTGGCGGGCGATGATCTGGTGTTTGTGGATACGAGCCTGAGCGTGACGGGAACGACAACCCTGAATCTGGGAAATGGGAACAGCGATGTCGACTTTAATGCGACGGGCTCGCTGAACTTTGGAGGAGCTCTTTCCATCACCAGCGGCGATGGGAACGACTCCTTCTACATCGATAGCCCCAATCCGATCACCCTCAAAAGCGTCACGATCAACTGGGGGAATGGCGATTCGGATACCGATCTGCATGGGACGATCACCGGGAATCTGGCGGTCACGAGTCTGGCCGGCGAGGATGAGTTTCGCGCCTCGGAAGGCTTGACGGTCACCGGGACCACGACCATTAAGTCGGGTAACGGCGACAGCAAAGTCGATCTGACCAGTTCCGGCACGGTCAGCCTCGGCGGATTGCTCTCCATCACCGCTGCCGACGGGGATGATGAGTTCAAGATCGACAGCCCAAACCCCATCTCGCTGAAGGGGGTGACGATTAATTGGGGGAACGGCAATTCGAACACCGAGTTCGATGGAGCCACGGCCATGGATGCTCTTTCGGTGACCGGAGTGTTCGGTGATCACCAGGTGGAATTCAAGGGAACCTCACTGACGACGAAGGGGGTGAACCTGAACTTCAAGGGGCGTTCGACCGGGGTGCAAGTCCATTCGGATGTCACCGTCATGACGATTACCGGAAACTTGGCGATTACGAATCCCAACGGCAGTTGCGACATCGATTTCGAGACGCCGCTCTCCGTCACCGGGACCACGACGGCCACGCTGGGCACTGGGAATGACTTCGTCAAATTCCGAGGCGGGGGCACTCTCACGGGCACCGTGACGGTGAATGGAAACGCGGGGAATGACCAATTGATCCTGAGGGGGATGACCCTCTCCGGATCACTCTTGACAAACCTGGGCACTGGGAACGACCGGATCAACATCGACAACTCGGTCCTCCGGGGCACAGTCACGATGACCCTCGGAGCGGGCGCTGACACCGTCAACATTGAGCAGCTCGATCTCGGCATCGAGACGCTGTTCGAGAAAGCGGTGACCATCAACGCCGACGGGGGAGCGGACACCATCAACGTAGGCCGCAGCGGTGACATCAATGACTTTGGCCGGTTCCTGCTCGGGTTCACCATGAACGGCGGCACGGGAATCGATACGGCCACCTTTAAGAACATCGCTGGTGGCGGCACACGGAACAACATCTTCGGGATCGTTCCAGTGACGAGTGCCATCGAAGTGCTGCTGTAAAGCCCGTCGTCGCGGCGTGGGATCGGCTTCTAGCCTGTCGATTTCGTCGGCAGGTCTGGGGGGCTGTCGACGACTGGGATGATTCAAGGCCGGCGGGCGAAAAGAGTCTCCCCGTAAGACGGCCTTTCCAGGCCGTCTGGTTGCAAGACTCGATCAAGGACGGCCTGGAAAGGTCCGTCCTACGGGGGGACATCAATGACCGCCACTTGCCTTAGGTGCCACTGGCGGTCGCTCTGGACCGCCCGTGTTTTCGAGCGTAGTTGTCTCTCGCGCGATGTTCCTGGTCCCCGACACTGGCGAGTCAAAGCCCTTGCCAGTGGCACCCGGCGCTCTGGCGTGGGTTCGGCTTCTAGCCTGTCGATTTCGTCGATCGACAGGCTGGAAGCCGATCCCACGGTCAGACCAGACCGACTTCATTGTTAGCGAGTCTTCCAATCGCGAAGCGGTCGTTGCGGCTCGGTGGCTGGTTCTTCGTATTCGACGGGCGTGATGTGCGACTCTTCCCGTTGCTCCATCGGAGCCGTCAGGGTTGCAGAGACGGGCAGGATCGCAGCCAGGCTTTGGCGATGTCCGGCGACGACCGATCGGCTCTCTGCTGGGACTTCGGTCAACAGCGCCAGATACTCGGCAAGCATCGTCGACTCTTCGAGGGCGGACCAAAGAGATGCCATGTCCGAGGTTTGGCTTCGGGAGGCCCGTTCAATCCCACGAGTGAGCATCGTCACGTTCTGCTCGGCCTTGCGATGAGCGCTCGAGAGCGACGAGTCGCGATCGATCGTCTCGGCAGCCAGCGCGCAGCTCAGCCGGAGCATCAGGCTCATGAGGGCCTTGGGAGTAATTTGGTTTTCGGTGAGGATGCGGCGCTGGGCCGAACGCGGTCGCCAATTCTCGATCAGGGATTCGGGGGTCAATGTCTGACGGAGAGATGCTCGCCACGCTTCGACGGCCCGCTCCGGAGGAAGGTGATCGATCGATTCGCTGGCGACCGACGGTGAAAACTCGGGAAGCTGGCTGTTGGGAAAGGCCTGCACCAATTCCACAAAGGCGAGCACCTCGTCGCGTTCCAGAGGCTCGTGCAGTCCCATCTCGCGAATGGCGAGAAAGCTCGGTCGGCGTGAAATCTCTTCAGTGGCTGCCGTGTCAGGCAGGGGGGCCTGCTCACAGCCGACGGAGGTCATCACAAGAGAGGCCACAAGGCAGATGCGCTTCATTGGGAGGGTTCCTGGTGTGGGAGGTCGGTCGTCGCGGGAGACCTTTCGGCGATGATTCTCCGCGCGGTGAAATGACGCATTCGGGTGATCGAGATGTGAGCCGCAAGGCGCTAGCCGCGGGTTCTGCTCATCATCCGCCCGCCAGAACACGCGGCTAGCGCCTTGCGGCTCACAAATGCGTCATTCCTCCCCGCGTGAAGATTAGCCCGGCATGTCCGATCCACCTGTCGTTGGCGCTCCTCGCGACCGCCAGTATCCGATGATGAGCGGAAGCAAGCTGACGAACACGATCAGCAACACAACCTTCTCGAAGTTCGCCTTGACCCACGGAATCTGGCCCAGGAAGTAGCCCGCCACGGTCATCGACACGACCCAGCCGACCCCGCCCGCGATGTTGTAGAGGACGAATTGCCGGTAGTTCATCTTCGCCACCCCGGCCACAAACGGTGTAAACGTCCGCACCAGCGGGGCGAACCGGGCCAGGATGATCGCCTTGCCGCCATGCCGCTCGTAGAACGCCTTGGCCGCCATCAGATGGCTATGCTTAATGAACCGCAGCTTCCCCTTGTCGAACACATGTTCGCCCATCCGCAGGCCGATCTGGTAGTTGACCGCATCTCCCACAATGGCGGCGACGCTGAGGATCAAGATCAGCGGGAAGATCGAGAAGATGTTCTGGCTGGCCAGAAATCCGGCTGCGAAGAGGAGCGAATCACCCGGGAGGAAGAACCCCACCAGCAGCCCGGTCTCGCTGAAGATAATGGCGGCCAGAACGAGATAGCCGACCCACGGTGGCCCCCAAAGGTTGACCGCTTTTTGCAGGTTGTCGGGGTTGGCGAGGCCGATCAGCCACTTGAGCCATTCGAGTGCAGTCTGCATCAGGGGGTCCGGTCGGTGAACAATTCTGGAAGCCGCCGAACTTGCTCGACAAGCTCGTGCGAAACCGGTTCGGAGTGTACGTCCTCTGTCCGAAACCCCGATGGGCGTTCCAGTTCCGGCGTACGGCGGAAGCAAAAACTGCCGGTGGAGGCCCGCTTTCGCGAGTCGTCTTATGCCGATCTTAACGAAACTCGATCGGAACTTTTTCAGAGAACTCTCCAGCACGTCGACGCGCGCCGTGCGTATCCGTACTACAATCCGGCATTCGGAAACCGGAAGCTGGCCAGGAGGGTAAACCCCTTTGCCGGAAGTTGTTTTGTGGAGTTGACGAGGTTCGCCCTCGAAACTCATGGTGACCACAAGACCGCATCGATCGACCCAGGAAGCATGACCATGCGACGTTCTTTGACTCTCCCCCCAACCGTTTGTGCATCGCGCCCCTTGGCAGCTCGCGGCGGTTTTACGCTGCTTGAACTGATGATTGTTTTGGCGATCATCGCCGTCATCGCCGGGATGGTGGTCCCGAAGCTGCTCTCCTCGCAGCAGACGGCCAACATCAAGGTCACCAAAGACCAGATCATGTCGACCCAAAAGGCGATGGAGCTCTACGCCGTCGAACATAACGGGCAGCTTCCGTCGGGAAGCCAGGAAGCTTTCAAGCTCCTCGTGAATCCGACCGACCTTGATGGAAAGCCGATGAAGGCATTTATGGAAGAGATTCCCAAGGACGCCTGGGGCCTGCCCCTCCTCTACGAGTACCCCAATACCAAATCTCAGAATCAGAACTCCGACAGCGCGGCGATCTGGTCCGCTGGCCCCAACGGCCAGAATGAAAACGGCGAAGGGGATGACATCAAGAACTGGTCCACAGCGAAGTAACGGGCCGGCGGGCGAAAATAGTCTCCCCGTAAGACGGCCTTTCTAGGCCGTCTGGCTGCCAGAATCGATCAAGGACGGCCTGGAAAGGCCGTCCTACGGGGGATGTCAATTACCGTCACTTGCCGAACGGGCCGTGAAGTAATGGACCGGTCGGCGGATCGAACGCTACACCGCGCTGGGTGGGTCGTCCTTCGTTGTGGAGGTCGCGACGGGTTTGAGGTGGAACTCCTCGATGATCTGTTCCCTCTGAATCTGAATCTGGCGGTCGAACTCGGACAAGACATCCAGGGCGCGGTCCCGCGAGGTCACCAGTCCGATGATCAGGTACTGTGTGATCGCCAATCCATAGCAGGCCCATCCGGTCGGGCCACCGAAGATGACGGCCAGGATCGCAAAGACGGGAGATGATCGGTTCAGGTGCTGGCACGCAATCCCCTTTAGAACCGGAATGAACAGGTTCCGAACGTTACCAATCAACCCCTTTTGGCGATCAAACGGGAGTTTCTTCAAACCCGGGTGAATGATCGAAAAGAGTTGCTGGTCGGGCATTGACTCGATCACGCCAATGGCGACCATCAGACGGCCCGCGGCAATGAGGAAGTTGCCTTCGGAGAAGTTCAGGTTCCATTCCAGATTCATTTTGACTTGGAGCCAGCGGCTCAAGTCGTTGGTCAAAAAGTGTTGGAGCCACTCCTCGAAGTTACGGGTGGCCACAAAGAGCAGCACGGCCCCGCGGGTCCATTGTTCGATGTCCTTGTCGAATTCATCATCCGCGATAGTCACGGTCGCGTTCGTGAACCGCCGCCGGGCCCGACGAAAGAGCGGGACCACGATCAAACCGATAATCAACCGCGTACAGGGGCGCACGATCGGAGAGAGGAGCCTGTCCAAGAGCCAGAGTTTCCCGAATGCCGGCAAGGTGTCACTCTCCGAAAACGATGCCCTCTGGTTCCGCCTTGCCGCATACGGACCGTCTCGGGGGCTGCCATTTCTGGGGAGCCACTCCTGCATACGGTGCCCAAGCGAGGATGGATCATAACAACGTCCAGAAAATCCGCGTATTGATGTCGATTACTGGGTATCAACCGCATCAAATAGGCTCCACAGCCGGGTTCCAAAGGCTGCGAAGGAGAAGTGGCGATTCGCCGCAGCTTGGGCTTTCTCGGAGAAGTCCGATAAGCGTGTCGCAGCGCACCCGTGGAGCGCCGCCGAGAATTCCTCGCGTGTGCCGCAGGCTCGTCCGGGAAGCTGGGCGAGCTGTTCGAGAAACCCGCCACGAGCGTCGACGATCGGAAGGCAGCCCGCGCGGGCCGCTTCGGCGACGGTCCGCCCGAAGGACTCCGTGAGCGTCGGGTGGTGGTACAGGAGGGCGTCCCAGTTCCAGAAGTGGGAGCGGGCGTTCCATCCAGCACTGTGAAACGTGGCTCGGCCTTGGCAGGCTACCCTCAATGAAGACACCATCTCGGACGGGCAGCCGACATACTCCCAGTCGACGTTGGGGTGTTGGCGAGCCAAGTCGGTGTAGAACTCGATGAGTGCGCTGGGCCACTTGCGTAACGTCGGTGTACAGATTCGGCCCACGCGAAGTCGATCACCGTTC
This sequence comes from Planctomycetota bacterium, assembly GCA_043718305.1. Classification (GTDB taxonomy): domain Bacteria; phylum Planctomycetota; class Planctomycetia; order Planctomycetales; family Planctomycetaceae; genus TH-plancto1. Next base: position 11,613 of record JAYSVZ010000249.1, read on the forward strand.
GAGCGGGTCGCTTCGGGCGGGCGCGGGGGACGGGGGACTCCCTGCCAGAGCACCTCGCTGGGTGTCGCACCGCACTGGGCTGCTAACCATTGCGAGCAGTAGACCGTGCGATCCGCAGGCAGCCGGGTGCCGACAGAATGCACGTATTGAATCGTCGGAGCAGAGAACGAAGTCGCTCCGCGCGAGGGGCAAATATTATGGAGCAGGATCAAGTCCGGATCGATCGAACGGACACGAGAGGCTTCACCAGTAGGCCACTCCAGGAGAGCGTGGTCCGCGAAAGCACAGCGCGTGGCCTCATCGGTCCGCGACAGAAAGGCGACGGTATGACGCATCTGCGGCAAGGCCCGCGTCACGCTCCACGCACAAGCTGCGGTGCCCCCCGTGATCTGGCCGACATTACAGATTTGGAGGAGGTGCATCAGATAGGTTCTATCGTAGCTCAGTCGCTCCGCGACTGAGACTTCGCGTTCAGGAGAGACGCTCGAAACGGAGTTGAACGGGGATTTTGCGTAGCGCGGAATGCCAGTCGCGGAGCGACTGGCCTACGACCTCCAACGAGCGATGAAGCGTTCACGATCTTTGGCCCACAAGGCTCTTCGCTCAGGCAGAAGCGACGTCGTGCGATGGCCATCGTGGACCAAGGGAAGGCCGCGCACTAGCCTAGCTGGGTGCGTGGGATATCGCTCAGCAAGTCGCAACTGAAGATCGGTATCCGAGAAGTAAAGCCCCATCGATTCATCGAACCCACCGACCGAAAGAAACGCCTCGCGATTCACAGCCAGGCACCACCCGGCAAGCAGATCAACGGGAGGAGATAATTGTGTTTCACGCCGGGCCTCGACGCCGGTCAGCATGGCGTCGCCATTCAGCAACGGGTCGATCAAGGCTTCCACCCACGACCCGCGAGACTGCGTATCGTTGTTCAAGAACACCAAGGTCTGACTTGAGGTTCTGACAGCGGCAGCATTCCAGGCCGCAGTCAGGCCAGGCTGGGGCAATGACATGATCTCGACGTGGGGCAGGTCAAGGGCATGCAATGCGCGGACGCTTGTCGGTGAACTCCCGTTATCGACCACTAACACCGACCAGGGTGTGGGATCGTGCTGCCGCAACGAGCGGATGGCCGACAGCGTGAACTCGGGTGAGTTGAGTTGCGGCACAATCAGAGTGACCAGAGATATGATACGAATTTTCAAAGCTCACTTGCCACTTGCCACTTGTCACTTGCCACTTCTCTCTTCACCTCAAGTGACACCTGCTTACCCCTCTTCCTTCACCGATACCGGCACGTCCCGCACGGCATCGAGCGCCTTGGCCAGTCGCTTCTTTGGTAACGGGATCGGTGAGGGCTTGGGAACTGCGGTCTCCTTCCCCCAGTGGTGCGGTCGGAAGTCGCGCATCGGAGCGAGCCCGGCTGGGGTCCGGCGGACTGACTCGGTGTAGAGCCCGCGCGTTGGTTCTTGGTGGGGCTGGCCAATCTCCGTGGAGATTCGTGAGCAGACTTCGTCGACCGACTGATACGAGAAGTAGTCGTTCAGGCGACTCTCGGGAGTGACGGAGATCAACTCCATACCTGCCAAGCTGATCGCTCGCCGCGAAAGCCGTAGATATTGGGCGACCCGAAAATAGTGCAGGTCGGTTTGCATCGCAGCTGCGAGGGGTTTCGACTCGTCGAAGTGATACTGCCGCGTCGAACCGGGATGGTCCGGGGTAGAAGCGGGCATCCCTCGGGAGAGGCAACGCTGATGGAATTCTTTCAGAGGCTCGCGCGGAATGTACTCGACGCCGATCGTTTTGGCCTGCTCACACCACGCGGTGGATGGCGAGACAAACATATCACAGCCTGCCATGTAGAGTGTCCGAAAGCCGAGTAAGTAGGCGATGTGGATTGCCTGAATCAGCGAGTCCTGCCAGTCGGTGACACCCGCTACGGAGCTGGACTTGATGGGGCGCGGGGCATCAAAACGCTCCTGGGGGGGATACAAGAAATCATGGAAGCCGACCTGTTGATCGCGATCAAAGAAAACGGTCTGCGGAGAGTCGCAGACCTTGAAAGATGTGCCGGGGACTAAGTCCATCGCTCGACTGCGAGGAACGAACTTGAGGATCGATGGATCGAGGTAGGTCGACCGCTGAAAACGATTCGTGGGGTCGTAAGCAGTCCAGAACGTGGGACGCAACAGGCCATGCCCAGCGAGGTTGATCGCAAACTTCGGGAGTGCTGAATTCGTGATGGCATCGGTCGGAAGCTCGGCCAGAGAGGGGCCGCCGCCGATGATCCAGCAGGCTGTTCGCTGCGTCCCGGCATAGGCGTCGATGAGCGGGATTCGTTGTTCAGTGCCGTCGGTGGCGATCCGATAAAACATGCGGAACAGGTTCCTAAGATGCGTCCGGAGGATTGAACCACGGAACGCGCGGAAGGAAGAAGGAAACTATGAATCGGGGTGGGAGTTCAGGCTTGAGCCTGTCCGGACAGCCTAAAGGCTGGACTCCAACCCCGATGACGACCACGATCCGGAGGGACTCACGCTGGAACTCGAATCGTTCGATGACCAGTTGGAACTCGGTGAATTGTCGCTAGAGGTCGTCGTGCCGACTGCTGAGTCGTTCGAAGTCAGCGAAGACGTGTCGGTGGAAATAGAGCCACCACCAGCACTGTCGTTCGAAGAAGCATTCCCGCTGGAGTCGGTGATTTGGCCCGACGAACCATTCAGTGAGGAGTCTTCGTTCGACGACTGGGAGTCACTAAAGGGTGATTCGTCCGCTGAGGAACTCTCGGCGAAGGAGTCAGACGATGAGTTTATCTCGGAAGATGTGATTGGGTCCGAAGAGGTGTTCCGGTCACTCGACTGATCAGAACTCATGGGGTTCGAGGAGTCTCCTGAGTCAAGACTCGAAACCAGACCTGATGAGGTCACTTCACTCGACAGCGAGCTATCGATAGAGATCTGCGATGAGTCTTCGAAGCTGGAATCGGTGAATGAAAGATCGTCACTGGTGAACACTGTGGACGTGGAGGAGTGGGAATTATCGGTCTCGTCATCGAAGTCGCTTGAAGTCCCATACTCATCCGAGCCACTACTGCCGAGCGAGCCTGAACTGGACGCATCGGAGGAGTGGTCGGACGATGAATCGCCGGAGGAGCTATCCGAAGGGGGCGGCGGGTTCTCGCTACTGTCGCCGCTCCCATCGTCGGAAGGATACTCGGTGACCGAGACCTCGCCGCCGTTCGAGGGAACATGATCCGGGAGTTCCCACCGCTCATCCTGCGGTGGCTCGGCCCACAGCTCGCGGGGGTCTTCCGGTCCGATCTCCATCCGAAAGCGGGGAGCGTGGTCGAAGAGCACGCGGACCTTCTCGATATGGGCTGAGGCGAGGACCGCGCCCGACTGGTCCTCGATCGTGACCGGGCCTTGCCAGGGAATCATCGGCGTCGTTTGCGGCAGGGTCTCGACAGCGTAGCGACAGGTGGGCTGGCCATAGGTCCGAAAGAACGACCGGGCAAACGCGAGTGAGTCGGGCTGTGTTCGAATCCACGGTACCCAGAGTCGCAAGCGACGATTGCCATGTGCGGAGCAACTCTCGGGTTCGAAGAAGTTGGCCCGCCAGCGGTAGACACGGCGCGCGATCTGACCGGAGTTGTCGCGCTGGTCGTAGATATAGTCGCCCGTCAGCAGCAGGCGGTTAAACAGCAACTCGCGGTCGCGGGTCTCTTCGACGGAGGTCAGATCGCGCCCGATGCGGAGCGTGACTTGCGGCGTGGAACGACGGCGTAAAAAGAAAAACTTCCCGTGAGCATCGACACCCCAGCTCGCCTGGGCTCGCAATGCCAAGTCCTTGAGGATCGAGCGCAGTGACTCTTCGCCTCGAAACTTGAGCGAGTCGAGTGGCGTCCGCTGGACAGGGCCTTCAATCAACGTACTGTCATAGATGATATGGCTGTGGCCGGTCACGTGTTGCTCCATGAGCAGTCGAACCAAACCATCAATTGTTGAAACGTGGTAAGCCTGCTCCCAGGCTCTGTCGGGGTCGTTTGAGAAGAGGTCGGTCTCTCCGTAACGATGCGGCCGTTGCTCATTCGGCGAGGCATCGAAGCCGCCGGGGAACAATTCATTTAGCTCGATGCCCATCCCCGCCAGTCGCAATCGGAGCAGTCCCGGAAACTGGAACCGGCACTCCTCAACGCGGCCGAGATACCATCGCTCACCGGGCTGGGCCTCGCAACTGATCCAGTCGCCGATCTCGATCGCGTTCCGCTCGGAGAAGTTCCGCTGCACGACCAGTTCGCCGGGACCACAGCCACCTTGTCGTTGCAGCTCAAACCAACATCCCGCGATCGTTCGGTCCGACAACAGGACGGGCGTCCCGTTGGGAGTGGGACCGTGATGCAGGATGCGTCGTGTCGACATCAGGAGGGCCGATCGGGAGAGGGGGGGGTGTAGTTGTTAGTTGTCAGTTATCAGTTTTCAGTGGGCTCGGTCTTCGTGAGTAGTCAGCCAGTGTTTATTCGGGAGGTGTCTCGCCGCTCACCCTCACCCCCAGCCCCTCTCCCAGGGGGAGAGGGGAGCCGGAGGGGGATGGCAGACCACTGACCACTGACCACTGACCACTGATGACTGATGACTAAGGAGCTGTTGCTTCGATCGTTGGTCGACTGGCATGCACGGTGAGCGAGTAAGTAAAGAGTTGTTTTTGGGAGAGGTCGTATTCGAAGCGGACCGTGGCGCAATCGCGGAACGAGCGGTAGGTATTAGTCGCAGGGTCGAAGTACAGGAAGAACCGATAGCGATCATCGGTGGTGGACGACTGGACGGCTTGGCGGAGTCCTTCCAACGTCAGAAACATTTGCTCTTCGGTGACCTGGAGCTGACCTGCTCGTGAGGCGATCTGGCCTTCGATGGCGATGTCGACACCCGAGGCGGTGTGTCCCACAACGAGGTCACCAGTGACCAGTGGCACCTTCCACTTGGCGAAATCGAAAGCGTCCTGGACTCGCAAAGTCGTGATCGGTCGAGGGAGTTCGTAGACCGATCCTGAACGAACAATCGATGGGCGAAACATGAACATAATAGGAGATCCTTGGTCACTTGCCACTTGCCACTTGCCACTTGCCACTTGCCACTTGCCACTTGCCACTTGTTACTTGTTACTTGTTACTTGCCACTTACCCCTGGCGATGGCGGAGTGAGAGACCTTGCAAGCGCAAGTCCCGCATCAGAGAATTGACATCAGCTGTCTCACGAACGGAGATGGTGATGCCGCCGAAGTGGTTGGTGACTGCTGAATTGGTGGAGCGCTGCGTAGTCGTCATGGAACGTTGTGAAGCGTCGTGATCCGTGAAGGATTGTGAGAAGTCGCCTTCCCGCGTCGAACGCGGGGTCTCACGAGACTTGGGCGGAGTGGCGGTGGATGAAGTGGCCGAGGCGAGTCGCAGCGGTCGTGACTCGGGATCGATCGGCATCGACTCACGGATGCGAAGGCTGTTCGAAGTCTCACTCAAGGAGATCGACAGGGCGGGCTTGGGAATGGTGGGGCGAGGGAGGCTGATTGTCTGCGACATGGCCGGTAGTCTCGCGGAAGCGGCGTAGGCCATCGTGGCCAGTGGGGGTTGTGCCAGGCTCATCGTCGAACTGCTGCTTCCCGCAGATGCGGAGCCAAGCGAAGAACTGCCGCCACCCGTTGTTCCACCGCCGGGAGCTGGCGATGGAAAGCCGCCACTGGGGAGTGTGAGCGACTGCAACTGGGCAGCGACCGCTTGGATCGCGGACATCAGCGACTGAAGCGAGTTCAAGGCGGGCTGGACGTTGAGAGTGATCGGCTGCTGGCCGATCGCTGATGCCTGCTGGCTGATGCGCGTCAGCGCTTGGCCCACTTGGTTGAGCGGTCCGAGCGCGGACGAGATCGAACCGAGGCGGCCTCCGATCCCTTCCGCCGATGCGCCAGCACTGTCCGTTGCCGATTGGAGTGACTGCACGCGAGAGAGGGCTTCATCCAAGGCAGAACTCAGCCCGCTGGTGTCGCCTTGGATCTGGATCGTTAGGGATTCGGTGGGCACTTGGGGTGGTCCTTCGTCATTAGTCATGTGTTGATGACATCGTCTTGCCACACGCCCTCACCCCCAGCCCCTCTCCCGGTGGGAGAGGGGAGCCGGAAGTTGAGTGACCGAGGACGAATGACCAAGCACTCTTCGCTTACACTCGGGTGACGGTCGGGGCGGTGCTGAATGACTTGCCGCTGAAGGCGATCAGGTTCGCTTTCTCGCCTTCCGACATCGTGAGCGACTCGCGGTAGACCTTGGCAAAGGTGATCTTCTCATTCGCCAAGCCTGCGGGATCGGTGACGGTGAACTCCAGCGTGAGCGTGTTCTGCTCACCCGGAAGCGAGGTGCTTTGCAGCCCGGCTCCCGACTGGAACATCAGCGTTTCATAGAGGGCCAACGGGTCGGCGGAGTTGTGGCTGCGGCCGATGAGCTGGGTCCATTTGGCGGTGAACGAGAGTTCGGTCGACTCTTCTTCGCCGGGTCGAGTGTGGCCAGCGGCGATCGAACCACGGTCTTTGACCTCGATCGTTTGTTGCTTGCTGGTCCAGGACAGATCACCTTCGTCGAGGACGACAGTGATCGCTTTGGGAGGGGTCGAACCGTCCTTGATGACAAGTTCACCGTCACGGAGATTGCGGGTCATAGGTGTGGGCATGGGTGCGGAGGGAGAGGAAAGGGAAGGGGCGGTAGCGGGAGATATGGACCAGTGACGACAGCAGTTTCAGGATGGAACTCAGTGACAAGTCTGGAACACTAATCCACACTGATCGACACTAATACCGAGCCGGATTCAAAGGAGTTGCTCCATGACAAAGCTCATTTGGATTCGCGTTGATTAGTGGTAATTCGTGTTCCTCATTCCTGGTTCAAGGAGCATTTCGGTTGAAGACCATCTCTAAAAGTGCTCTGAGGACTGGTTCTTAGTCATTGGTGTTGGGGGCGGTGCCTTTGAGGGTGATCGACCAGTGCCAGAGGCCTGCGGATTTGGCGGTGGCGGGACGGCTTAAGTCGCGGCGCTCGGGCTCTCGCAGGCGGATCAGGTGGCCCGCGGTGTGGTCCGTGGAGAGTGGGACGAGGGCGTTGGCGAGGCACTGGCTGATCGACTCGGCGAGGTTCGCCGCTGCGATCGCGGTGACCGGTGGGCGGGCGAAGCAGTTGATCGTGAGAGAGAACTCGACCTCGGCGGGGGCGGCGCGACGACTGATGGGAGTTGTCAGGCGATCGATCCAGAACTCTGCCCAGGCAGTCGATGGCGGGACATGGCTGGCCTCACCGGGTTGCAGGATGGTGGTGCCTTCCGGAAGGCCGGAACGGCAGTGAGTAATGAGGGCGTTGAGGAGTGAAGTTGTGGTGGGCATGGAAGAGCCGTCTGCTTTCAGCGGTCAGCGATGAGCCTGAGGATGTGAACGCAATCCAAAGGGCTGGTCACTCCAAGCGGAACATCGAACTGAGGAGCGGTTGCACGTCCGCGAGGGCATTGCGAACGGGTGCTTGGGGTTGCATTCGCGAGGTGCCGTACTCGATGTACAGCATCTGGTCGACACTGACACTGGCCGAGAGACTTGATGAATGACCTGTAGCGGCAGGTGGGGTCGCGGCGACTCGCGAACCTTCGGCCTGCCAGGCATCACGGGTTTCGCCTGTCTCGACCGGGACTGAGTTGGCGACTTGTGTGATGACCGCTTGAGCGGCCTCCTGGACCAGTCGCTGCCGGGCGGCGTGGATCGTGAGCGTGAGGCGGCTGCGAATGGCTTCGAGCTGGCCTGTCGGGACTTCGATGTGGAGCGTCATGGGTGACTGGTCCTTGCCTTGGGAGTGTTTGCGGGAGTCGTGTTGACACTCTCCCTCACCCCCAGCCCCTCTCCCGGGGGAGAGGGGAGCCGGAGGGTGTTCGGCCAGTCACGGATGACCGCCTCATGCTGCGGGCAGCGGAGTCATGAGCCGAGTTTCGACTAAGACCCATCCCGAGGTGCCTGACCCGTGGGCTGTGACGATGCGGTGCGGGAGGCTGTTGACGATCAGTTGGCAGTCGGACCAGGAGTGATTGGCGGGCAGATCGCTCTCTGCAAGGAGGAAGCTGCGGGTGTCATCTTGGAGATGAGCGAGGAGATCGAACTGGTCGATGCGGATCGTTTGTGGGATGACGGTGACCGGGGACTCGCTGGATGAGGTGCGGAGGAGAGCGGGTCGGCCCCAATCGGAGAGCGGGATGGCAGTGGGGAAAGGGGAGGTCATTGGTCATTGGTCCTTGGTCATTGGTCTATCACTTCGCCACGAACGCGGAGACGGCGGCACCGGCGACGAAGGAGATGGCGGCGAGGACCGGCGTCAGCTTGTGCTTCCACTGCTCGACGTTACGAAGGCGTTGTTCGTGGTCTTGGAGATCTTCATGCACAGCTCGCAGTGAGACGCGGAGAGTCTCCAATTGGACGCTGACGCGCGACAGCGATTCGAGCAAGCGGTCGATGCGTTCGTTGTCGGGCATGGGGGGAAGAACGTTGAGGGTTGAAGTTTGAGGGCTGAGAGTTCTCAACTTGCCTACTGACAATCTGTGAGCCCTTGGCTGGCGATGCAGACTGGTTGGTTGTTGAGCAGTTGCTGGTAGTGCTCGCGGGCGGCGAGGAGGGCTTGCAGGTTGGCAGCGCGGTCTGTTGTGGCACCGGCGGGGCCGCCGATGCCATAGCGGAGGGCGGCCAGCTTTCCGTCACGTAGCAGATTGGCGATGTCCAGGTCGATCTGACTCAGGATGCCGTAGAGCTGAGCGGGGCTCAGCTCGATGCCGGTGAGGGTGGAGAGGTCGGGGAGGGACGGGAGAGAGTCATTGGTCATTGGTCATTAGTCATTAGGAAGGGTCGAAGTCCGATTCGGGAGATGTCTTGCTACTTGCCATCACCAACAGCCCCTCTTCCAGGGGCGAGGTGAGCTGGATGGGGAGGCAGAATTCTTACGAATTC
>JAYSVZ010000250.1:0-6077 GCA_043718305.1 Planctomycetota bacterium
AGAAACAGGCCGAACGTCTTCTCAAAGAACCACATCATCTTGTCCTGGACCAGATCCGGGACGAAGTGCTTGTACATCGTGGGCCGCAGCCGTGAATCGCGACCGGTGAAGGTCCAGAGAATGTGGGACCACCAATCGCCTTCATTCGGGGAGTGCGGATCCCCTTCCTGGTCCGACTTCTGATGATGAATCCGGTGAACCGAAGACCAGTGCAGTGGAGTCCCTTCCCCGGCGATCGTCGCGCAGAACAGACCAAAGAACTTGGCTGGGTTCCGCAGCTTGAACGCCCGATGGCTCAGGTAGCGGTGCATCGTCATGCAGATGCCGACGCTGCACGTGAGCCAGTGCAGAAAGACCGCCACGCCGATCGACTCCCAGTTGAAGAGCATCGCGCGGTACGGCGTGAAGAGACCGACGAAGGCCGCGAGCGCTCCCAGATGCATCACACTCATCCAACCCACGACAGTCCAGTCGACGTTCCCCCAGTGGAGGTTGTCACTTCCGAACGTCGACAGTAGCAGGCTCCGCTCCTCAGCCTTGGTCTTCCGCCATTCATCGCGGCTGCCAGCTTCGGGGACGGGAACAGGGATGGTCGACATGTTTGATCTCCGATCGGGAGGCCGCTGGGCCGTGTCCACCGACGTTCGGCGGGCCATGGCGGCGAGGACTCTAACACAATCTTCGGAGCGACTCTGTCAGCGTGGATTCAAACTTTGGTCAAAGTCGTGTCACGCCGTGTCACGGGAGTGTCACGTGTCGTATTCTTTTTCTGGGATTGATGTTGCGTCATCTGGATCCGCCAGGAACCGGTAGCCAGTCCCTCGAACCGACACCAAATGTCGGGGGGCTGCGGGGTCGTGCTCGATGTATTTACGTAACCGCATTACGAAATTGTCGATCGTGCGGGTCGTGACCTCGGCATTCTGGTCCCAGACGACTTTGAGGATTCGCGACCGGGAGAGAACTTCTCCCTCATGCTCGATGAAAAACTTAAGGAGTTGCATCTCCATCGTAGTCAGGCGGTGGACCTGATCTCCGCGCCGCAGCTCGAAGGCTCGGAAGTCGGCCTCGACATCGCGAAAGCGAAAGGTCTCGATCGCCGGTCGTTCGGGAGTCACCCCGACCCCGAGCCGGGCATTTCGTTCGAGCAGATTCCGTACCCGGCTCAAGAGTTCCGGGAGGGCGAAGGGCTTCGTGACATACTGGTCGGCACCACAATCAAACGCGTGCGACCGGTCCTCGCTCAACGTGCGGGCACTCAGCACCATGATGGGCACGCGGGAATCTTTCTCGCGAATCGTTCGACAGATCTCGTACCCACTCATCCCGGGAAGCATCAGATCGAGGATCACCAGATCGGATCCCTCGCCCCCATCGGCAAAGTGCAACAGAGCAGACCGCCCCTCACCCACCACGGTCGGGGCGTACCCCTCCTGTTCAAAGTTGAATCGCAAGCCAGTTGCGATCGACTCTTCGTCTTCGACAATCAGAATCCGCTTGCGGTCAGTCATGGTGGAATCAACGGGTTGGTGGTGAACCGTATTGTGTCGCATCCACCACAAGATGACCACGCCACGCCAGTTGATCTGGTGAGCGCCATCGCACCGGCGGGGACTTCCCCCTCGGACCGCGTGGTTTTTCTGCACCACTCCAATTCGCGACGTAGGCTTGCCTCAATGGCCGGTGTTTCGGGACGGCTCCCGTCGCGCGCCGCTGTCCAGAATTCCCCGCGTTCCGCCTTATCGCCGATCGGCCATCTTGACCCCTTCCCCCGAGGCTGCTGTCCTTCCGACTCTGCCGTCGCGCGAACCCCGCGCCACGGCAGAAGCCGCAGTGCGCCTTGTGGAAGCGACGCCGATTTGGACAGTGGGAACTCCCACGGGTTCCCTCCTCAGCCCGGAACAGTTCGTCACCCAACTCAAAGAGTCGGGACTCTTACCCGCCCAGGAATTGAATGATCTACTCGCGGGTCTGCCTGGCACACCGACCGTCGACGCGTTATCGGAACAATTGGTGCGATCCGGAAAGCTGACCCGGTTTCAAGCCAGTAAAGTGGCCCAGGGAAAGGCGAAGTCACTGATCCTCGGCAACTACACGGTGGTCGACAAGATCGGCCAGGGCGGAATGGGGCTGGTCGTCAAGGCCCGCCACCGAGTGATGAACCGGGTCGTCGCCATCAAGGTTCTGTCCAACGCCACCGTCCGCTCGCCCGATGCCCTCAAACGATTTCATCGCGAGGTCGAAGCGGCAGCCCGTCTCAATCATGCCCACATCGTGGCCGCCTTTGACGCCGACCAAGCCAACGGGACGCACTTCCTGGTCATGGAGTACGTCGACGGATACGACTTGGCCTCGCTGGTTCGGCAACAAGGTCCGCTCTCGATCAAAAGAACATTGGAGTGTCTGCTGCAAGCGGGGCGGGGCCTGGAGTTCGCTCACGCCCAAGGGGTGGTCCACCGCGACATCAAGCCCGCCAACCTCCTCGTCGATCGGGCGGGCCTCGTCAAAATCCTCGACCTGGGGCTGGCTCGCCTGGATGGCGGGGAGCAACGGACCGACTTGACCAGTTCCGGGCAGATCATGGGGACCGTCGACTTCATGGCCCCCGAACAGGCGCTGAACACCCGCACCGCCGATCAACGGGCCGATATCTACAGCTTCGGCTGTACCTTGTACTACTTATTGACGGGACGGATGGTCTACTCGGGCGAGACGGCCATGGAAAAGCTCCTGGCCCATCGCGAAAGCCCCATTCCCTCCCTGATGGGAATGCGAAGTGAACTCCATCCAACCAATCCGCAGGCGGTCGCCTTGGAGGCCATCGTTCAGAAGATGCTGGCCAAGCGACCGGCCCAGCGGTATCAGTCGATGGGTGCGGTGTTGAGAGAACTGGAAGCGTGCCTGGAGGGGCGGCCCCTCGAAGCGACGGTTCCGCTGGCTCCCGCTGCGGAAGAACCACTGACTTCGTTCTTGTCGTTCCTCTCCGATCGATCTCCCCTCACAGCACAGCCAGCACCGGTCGTCGAACAGACGCTCGATCTGAGTGTGCTGCAGGGAGACTCGGGCACCTTCGTGGTCTCGTCCGACATGGCTCGGGCGGACACCGTCTTGCTGGCGCGGCCTGCGTATCGAGTGGTCCGGCGCGGTCCGAGTGGGAAGGTGTGGGCCATCGGCGGGGCAGTCCTGCTGCTGCTCATGTTGCTCTCGACACAGACCAATCGTCATCGGTCTGTCGCCCCACCGCAGCCAGTGCCATCCGCCATTGAAACGCCCACTTCCGCGACCGCTGCCGTAGGGCCTGCTATTCCACAAAAGTCTGAGAGTCCGCGTCCCGCGCCCCCTCCGATCATCGTCTCCGCAGAGGCGAACTACCAACTCATGTTCAATGGGATCGACAGTTACGTCCAAGTCCCCTCGCTGCAATATGAGCCGGGTGGGGCTTACACGTGCGAGGCTTGGTTCACATTGCTCCCGGGGTCAGAAGCCGTGAGTGATCCCATCGTCTGGACCGGTTCCCGGTGGCTGGCGATTTGGCAAGTCGACCGGAAGTTCGGCCTCGGTGTCACGGGAGGTTGGCCGAGTCGAATCGCGGGATCGGTTCGCCCCGCCCCCCTGTATGTTCCGATCCATGTGGCCGGAATGTGGGTTGGCGAGCAGCAGAAGCTCTACGTGAATGGCCGTGAGGTGCCGCTGAATCCCGTCAAGGCACAGACTTATTTGCCCACCCATGGCGGCCTGTTCCTCGGCGGGGCTCCCGAGGAGAACTTGCACCATCATCGCTGGTATCACGGTCGCATCGACGAGGTCCGCATCTCGCGTGGCCTTCGTTACCGTTCGATGTTCGAACCGCTGAAGCGCTTCCCCGATGACGACCCCGACACACTCGCCTTGTATCACTGCGATGAAGGGACCGGAGAGCGGTTGGTCGACTCCTCGGGGAATGACCATTATGGACAGGCCGTCAACGTCCGCTGGCCCCGGGTTCTGTTCGCTCCTTAGAGCCCCTGGAGGGCCGGCCGGGATCGCCCAGAGTCGCGGCCAGCCGCACTCTGAGGTGCTTACGCCACTGGTGGGAATAAAAGTCCCTGTAGGACGGCCTTTCCAGGCCGTCCATGATCGGTGTTTAAGGCCAGACCGCCTGGAAAGGCCGTCCTTTCTACACATCGAGTTCCTGCCTCCGAATCCGAGCAAGAATGGCCACGGAAGCTGGATTTCAACGCCAAGACGCGAAGGCGCAGAGTCGCCAAGGAAGAGGCCGGCATGATCCGGGGGTTGTTTCACAGGCAGGAATCTCGTGAAGATCGAGGCTTTGCAGGATGACTTTATTCTCGACCGCATCCCAGAGGGATGCCAGAAATGAGCCGGTGGTTGAGCGCCAGCGACACCACCGGAAAACGCTCCCTCCCGGATGGTGTGTGCATCACAAAAGTCGGCAGCCGCCAAGTCCTGCCCCTCTCCCCCGCAATCGGCGGGATTGACACGGAAGACTTCATTGCGGGGGAGAGGGCTGGGGTGAGGGGGGCCACAGCGCCTCTCCCCGGCCCTCTCCCCACAGCCACGCCTTCATCGAAAGTCACGTCACCAGTGGGGAGAGGGAGCAGAGAGAGACCGGCTGCCTGTTTTTGTGATGCACACACCTTCAGGATGCAATCACTGGCCGGGCCGAGGACCGGTGGTGTCGCTGACGCTCAACCACCGGCTCATTTCTAAGACCCCTCCCGGGGTCGGGCAAGCCACATTCGCTCTCCATCGACGGGTGGCCGGAATTCGCGACTTCCCCTTGCGACTCTGCGCCTTGGCATCTTTGCGTTGTCCACCTCCGAGTTGTGGAGAAGGGACAGCCTTCATGCCTGACCATCCAAAGGCCAAAGTATTCGTAAGAATTTTGCCCTGCAAACGGTTCCAGTTTGCGTACTGTGGCAAAGGCTTGAATCGATGGATATCATCAATCCGCGTTGATCGACCCGCGGGGTTCTCCCCAGCCGGGCGATCCGGGCCAAACGAATTTGGCTCATCGATACACTTCTCACCACGATGGTTCTGTCCAACATGAGTGACGCTCAAACTTCCGAAACCGGCGGCGGAAAGCCGTCGATGTTCTTGTTCTGGGGCTGCTTCATTGCCCTGATCACGACCGCGTACGCGTTCTTCTCGCGAATGTATTTGTGTGACGTTCGGTTCGGAACCGAATTCGGCGTCGACAAAGTGGCGATTGGGACTCTCAAGGGGGCCGGGGTTTGGCCCTTCGCGATCTCGATCATTCTGTTCAGCTTGATCATCGATCGCATCGGCTACAAGATCGCGATGCTGTTCTCGTTCTGCTGCTACGTGATTTACGCCATCTTTGGATTCATGGCGTACGGGGTAGTGAACGGTGTGACTGGAGCAGAGTTGCCAGCCGCGCAAGCGCAAGGCTTCCGCTTGATGTACTGGGGCAGCGTGATCCTCGGGTTAGGCAACGGCACGGTCGAGGCGTTCATCAACCCAGTCGTGGCCACGATGTTCAGCAAGGAAAAAACCAAGTGGTTGAATATCCTCCATGCCGGATGGCCGGGCGGTCTGGTGATCGGTGGGCTCGGGACAATCGCTTTGGCGAGTGTTGCAGCTACTGGTGATTGGCGAATGGTTTTAGGACTCGTGTTAGTTCCAGCCGTCATCTACTTGGTGATGCTGATTGGGGCTAAGTTCCCGATCAACGAACGCGAAGCTGCCGGGGTTGGTTACCTGGAGATGCTCAAGGAGTTCGGTGCGATTGGGGCCTTGCTGGCCTTTGGACTGATTTTCACGGAGCTGTCGAACTCGCTGGGCTTCGACAAATCCATTGCGTGGATTTTGACGGGAATTGTGACGGTTGCCTTTGGGATCGCAACAAAGAGCATCGGTCGTCCGCTGTTGATCTTCCTGATTCTGATCATGTGCCCGTTGGCCACGACGGAAATCGGAACTGACGGCTGGATCAACGGCCTGATGGAAGAGCCAATGAAGGCAGCGGGGTTCAATGCCGCGTGGGTGTTGATTTACACCTCGGCCATCATGATGGTGCTGCGGTTCTTCGCGGGTCCGATTGTCCACAGTCT
>JAYSVZ010000026.1:0-8589 GCA_043718305.1 Planctomycetota bacterium
GTGGACCAGCGACCTGTGCCACACGCTCAAACATGACGGGTACGACTCGGCCTGGGAGTCGCTCACAAAATGGCGGGCCACCCTGCGCAGCCCCGCCAAACGCTGGACTTTCTTGCGACTGATGACATGACCGACCTTCTCCAGGTACAGATCCATCCGACGACTTCCCAAGAATGGATGACGCAGGTACTCCTCGTCGATGAGACGCATCAAGGCCAAGTTCTCCGCACTCTCCGGCACCAGTTCGTAATACAAGTTCGAACGGTGCAACCCCAGCAGCTCACACTGCCGACGCACGCTCAAATGAGCATCGCCGACCTCGATCCACGACCGCTTCTCAGACACCGTGCTCGGCCACTATTTTTTGACCCAGTCCAGCTCGATCTTCAACCGACCGATCTGCTCATACAACTCCGAAGCACTCGGCTCATCGCTCTTGTCCGCCTTCGAGACCGGTCCCTCGAACAACGTTCCCGCTCCCTCCAAGAGCTGCTTCTTCCAAGCGGTGATCTGAGACGGGTGCACCTTGTGCAAAGCCGCCAACTCGCTCACCGTCTTGAGCCCCCGCACCGCATCCAACGCCACTCGAGCCTTGAACGACGCTTCAAACAACCGACGCTTTCGTGACATCTCAATCAACCTTCAGAGAACCAACCACGACGCCCCAGGTTGTCCCCGATTCCCACACCACTTTCCATCTAACCCCGTGGTCCAAAAAACGGGGTCCACTTCAGTCGGCGACACCGCGCCGGGACTCGTCGAACCAGAACTGCTGCCCGTGCTGCCGGAATAGCCCCCCGAGCCCGAGCCGGAACCCGTTCCCCCGCCCGATGGCGGGCCAATCATCGGGTCAGCTACGGTCGTCACATTCACGAAGTACGACTGGTTCGCGCCCAGCGCATCGAGGTACGTAAATTCAAACGAGTCCGCCCCCACGACCCCCGCTGATTGATAAATAACTTGCGTCGGATCGTTGTTGTCCAGGTAAGCCGAGCCAGTCGTGGGATAGTCCACAAACCCGACAAACCCCAGCGAATCAAGCGGCAGATCGATCGCCGTGGAGTGGACGCCCATGCCGTTGTACATCGTAATATCGATCGTACTACTCAGCATCTGGCGCAGCTCCAGAGCCGCTGTCGAGGTGAAGCTGCGCGCTGTTACGCGGCGGCGCGAACGAGGGGAGCGGAGGCTACGGGTTAACAACGATTGTAAGAGATCGCAAAGACGGAAGACGGACCATGTTGTATCCCCTCAACGGCGACCAACTCGCGGGTGACCACTGCGTCGATTGAAGAGCGGGCTTAACTCAATGGCGTTATGGATGACTCGCTCATTCGGAATTGCAAGTCAGAGCAGAAATGTATTTGGGAAGTTTTTGAAAATGATGGGGTCAATATTCTGCGTATCGACAGACCATTGTCGAGGCCCAGCCGATCGCATAACGCACATGCCCAGCACGGAAGTCGCTCCCCTAACAAGCCACTCACGCGCGGCGAATGGCGTCCATGGGTGAGAGCCGCGCGGCCCTCCAGGCGGGGTACAACCCTCCGGCGATCCCCAGACCCACACTGACCGCGACCGCAAAGATGCCCAACCCGGGTGACACATAAAGGTGCAACCGTTCGGGCCAAATGCCATTGGCAACGGCTGCGGCGATGATCCCGAAGAGCAGGCCGCAGACCCCGCCGCCCAGGCCGATGATCGCGCTTTCCGACATGATGAGTTGCATCACCTCGCCGCGTGTCCAGCCGTTGGCCCGCAGGATTCCGAACTCACTGGTCCGCTCCATCACGCTCATCAGCATCGTGTTCAAGATGCTCAAGACCGCGATCAGGAAACCCACAGCGGAGATCAGGAATAGAAACAGATGCAGATCCCCGCTGAATTGATCGAACTGCTCGGACCAGTCCTCCGCTGACCGAACCTCGACGGCGGAAATGGGTGTCGTCGCCATCGTGGTGGCCGTGACTTTTGCCGGTCCCGGCGGCGGGGTCTGGCCCGCTCCTTTGGCCCACTGGTCGAAGCTGTTGGCCAGCCCTTGCACCGGGTTCGTGTTCCCGCCAGCGACCATCTCGAGGACGCCCATGATCGGCGAAGCCTTCCAGTCTCTGCCGATGAATAACTGTTCGATCTGCTTCTTCAGGTCCGCATTGGACGTTCCGGCTTCCGCCTCGACGTAGAAGCAGCACACCGTATCAGCTCCCATCCGCGACACCTGCCGCGACAGTTCCAGGTCGACGAGGATGTTCACGTCGAGAAGTTGGGAGTGGCAATCGTAGATCCCGACGACCGTCAGTTCGGTGGCATTGACGAGGACTGTCGAGCCGATGGAAAGTTGATGCAGGTCGGCAATCTGTCGGCTAATGACGGTGTTGTGCGTGCCGCGATCAACGAGCGTAAGAAAGCGGCCCTCGACCAGATGCTCGTCGTAGACCCCATGCTGGAGCTTGAGCCGCGACTCGATCTCGAGACCGATCATAAATCTCGGCGGGGTGATGATCCGCTTCTCGCCGATCATGTTCACGCGGAGCATGATCTCGGGATTGCAAACCGCGACCCCGGGAAGGGCCTCGATCTCCGCCTTCCAAGCGGTGGGGAGTGTCGAGAAGAGCGGGATCGGAGCCCCTTGCTGCTGCACCAGCAGCCCCGGCACTTTCTCAAAGGTCTGCGTCACGAGATGGGCAATACCCCCCGAGATCGCGAACAACCCCACCATTCCGGCCACGGACACCGACAGGCCGAGAATGCTCAGCACGACCCGCACCGGGCGATTGATGAGGTTCTTCCACGCGAATCGGAACATGCAGCGACTTTCAGGGGGATCTTCAAATCCAGTGTGGTGTGCCTCGCGGCTGAGATTTGCGTACGCCGCGCCAATGGGTACTGGTCTGAATCCACTCGAGGCGATTCACGAGGACTAGAATCGCCTCGGTTGAGGTGAGGGCCGGAGAATCTTCCACGTTCGCTCGTTCGCGTCAGCGACCACTACGCCCGCTGAGCGGCGTACAACTCGGCATACTCGACCGACCATTGATTGATGAGCGCCTCGAACCCGGCCACATCGGCATCTTGCAGCGGCTGATAGTGGCGGCGGTTGAAGGCTTCTTTGTTGCCGATCGTGGCCTTCCCCGCGAGTTCGATAATCGGGGCTTCGCCTTTTGGAGTAATCAGCATTTCAAAGCGGCTGTAGAGATTGGCGACCTGCCGATTGGGGGCGAGCTTGAGGTCATCGCGAAGGATTCTGGCGCCCCAGCCGTCGCTACCGAGGACCGTTTGGAACTCGAATCCCGGGAAGTGGTCGGAGAGTTTCCGCATCCGGTCCTCGATCGCCTCGCTCAGGTCCAAGCGGTACTTTGCATGCAACGTGCGCAGCTCTTCAGCGGTGAGGGCGGCATTGATGGCGGCCTGGTCCCGCGATTCGCGAGACCGCGAGCCGCGGGCAATGGCCTTCTTGAGTTGCTGGTCAAAATCCATGAATCGTCCGCCGAGGTTGCTCTGTCAGCCGGTCATCGAGAGCGATCCCCCGAGGGCACTCCCTTAAGAAATACGCGACACGGTCCCGTCCGACAACCCCACGAGCCGTTGATGCGGCGAAATTCGCGAGGAACTTTCGCGCTGGACAGCCTCTGCCAGCGGGCGCTATCCTGTTTTCATGGCTCTTCAATTCTCATGTCCGTACTGCACCGCTGCCGTGCGTGTTCCCGACTCGGCGGCTGGCAAGCTCGGAGAGTGTCCGCGCTGCGCGACAAAGATTCGGATTCCAGCCCTCCCGAAAGGGCCTGCCAGCAATCCGCCCTCGGCGGCTCCCCTTCCGCCCGTCGCCCCCGCTCCGCTGCCCCCCGCACCCGCGGAAGAAGTTCCGGCGATCGTCGACTGGTCAGCCGCCCTGGCCGCCCGCCCCGCTCCGCCGCCCGCCCCCGTCGCGAATCCCGATGCACCGTTCGATTTCGACTCGTTCGATTTTTCATCCGCCCCATCGGCCTCGGCAGCGGCGGCCCCTTCACGGGCTGCTGTCCATTCGCAATCTGGCTCGGGGATGATGACCTGGATCGTGTTGCTCCTGGTCGGGGGGATCGCGGGAGGAGTCTTTGCGTACATGCGGTTTCGCGACCGTCCGGTCTACGTCGGTGAGGCCGTTGGAGAACGGATTCCGGCTGGAAAAACGGTGGCGGTGGTGGTTCCGTGGGACACGATCGGTGTCGATCTTCAGACGCGTCAGGCAGTCATCGAATACTTCACGAGACGACCGGGGAAGATGATCAACCCGCTCGTCGAGATGCAGATCGGAACCTTGCCGACAGGGCTGGAAGTTCGTTTTAACCCTGGACGAGATGCGGAACTGATCCGCGTCGACCCCTTGCAGATCAAGGATCTCCAAAAGCTTGTTTTAGAGAAAGGCAAGGCCTGGGACGCCACCCGCGAGGCGGAGCTGAAAGCGGGCGCGATCCGACTCTGCCAAGCGGCAGCCGCAGCCCATCTCAACGATACGGCGGTCGCCGGGCTGACCGAATATGGTCGCCCGGTCGGGATTAATTCGATGGTCCACGGTCTGGGCTACGAATGCGAGGCGATCTACGACCAGACGCGATACCCCTGCGTCATGGAAGATGGGGACGGATCGCTCTACTTCCTCGTGCCCGACAAAATCCGAGTATTCCAAGTCCAACAGCGATCCGATCAAGGCCACCCGCCGGTCCTTCCGGCGGAGTTCTCGCTGCGGGTGACCGTGCCCCCCTACCCGATCGAGGCCCCGCATGTGGAGCCCGAGCCGGGCGAGGTGCCCGATCCGGCGACGGACAGAAAGCCCCAGGTCGCTCCGACTAAGAGGCCGCCCCAGGCCGATGCCAAGGCGATGGACAAGCCGTGAGGACGCCGTCGGTCATTTCGACTTAACGGGAATCCCCAACAGCTTGGCAATCCTCGGCCAGACCTCGGTCCGCTTCTTCTGGAACGCTCCGCCATTGGCTTCGGTGTTGTTCCGGGCATAGGCCCGGAGGGCTTCGGCTTGTTCTTTCAATAACCGGTAAATCGCAATGATCTCGTCGACCGCTTCCGCATCTTCCACGGTCAACTCCGTCTTTCGCAGACCCTCAAGTTCGGTCGTCAACTGATCGGCCATCACACCGACTTCGGCCATCATTCGCTCGGCCAATAGCCGCTCGGCTTGCATCCGTTCAGCCATCTCGGGCGAGACTGGAGACTCTGGCTTCTTGGCCACCCCGTCAGCGACGACGCCGATGTAGCCGTACAGCGTGTAGACATGTCGCGAGGAGAGGCTGCCGATCAATTGCAGCTTCGGGTCGACGACGGTTGGTACTTCGGAGCTGGGGGCGCTCAACTTCGAAGGAGCCTGCGCGGCCACGAACGTAGCGATGACTCCGCTGGCGAACAGAACCCAAAGCCCACGATGAGCAGTGATGGGGAGCATGTGGGATCCCTTTGGTTTGGGTGAGACAGCGAGAGTGATCGGAAGTCGTTGGAGTTCAGGCTTTAGCCTGTCCGGAACAGCCTAAAGGCTGGACTCCAACCCCAGGCTCTTTCAGTGCCATGGCGACGATCGGCTCACTTCGTCGCCTTCTCAGCCTCGACCAGGAGTTCTTCGATCATCACCTTCCGAACGAGACCCTTCGTTCTGTAGGTCGTGAAACCGAACGGCTTCGAGAGTTCGACTTCAATCCGAATTCCGAGTTTGCGTTCGGTGTAATCGACGTTGACGACTTGAGTGTTATCGATCCACGCTTCGATCTTGGTCTTCGTCACCCGAACCCGGACTTTGTACCACTGACCGGCGGTGTAGTCCCCGATCGTCATCGTCTCATTCTCGATCGCGGACGACCCATCCAGAGTCGACAGACCCGTCACGCCCCCCCCCCAGCCGCCAATCACCAGCGAGCACATCGCCTTTTGTACCGGAAACGTCACCGTCGCAAAGAAGTCGCTGCCGGAAGCCCGCTGCGCCTCATAGGTGATTTCGTAATCGACCTTGGGCAGTTCGCCGCCGGTCCATGTCGCCCCCGTCATCGGCTCACCGACGCCGATCACCAGAGCGCCGTCTTCGACGGTCACTTTCCCTTCCCCACCAAACTCGGGGGCCTTCCAGTTCTTGAGCGTCTTCCCATCGAACAGCTCGATGACCTTGCCCTTGGGCTTCGCAGTCGACTTCGGCTCATCCGCCAATAGCGGTGCCAATGCCAAACATCCCACCGCCGCCAGTACCCAACGCCGTGTGAACATGTGCTTGCTCCCGAGTGAATCGTCGGCCCTTCCGACGCGTACAATCCAAGCAGATTGTACACCATTTGTTGGCGAAGGTCACAAGGACACGTGGGGCAATCATGGGGCACGTGTGTGCATCAGAAAGGTAAGCAGCCAGTCTCTCTCTGCCCCCTCTCCCCACCGGTGGCGTGGCTTTCTGTGAGGGCGTGGCTGTGGGGAGAGGGGGCAGAACTTGGTGGCGGCCTACTTTTGTGATGCACACACCCGGGCACACGAGCCGGCGAGCCTACTGAATCGATTGCAACATACCGGCCACTTCTTCCTCATCCCACGCGTCGGCATCGATCTTCAAGCAGATCAGCACATCTCCCGTCGTGCCAGTGACGACCCCTTCGACCAGGCGGTAGGTTTTGTCGGTCGCCAAATCCTTGGCGGTCGAAAACTCGAAACGAAGCAGAGCGTCCCGCACCGTGAACTCGCGGGTGGTTCGTTCTTGAATCAGCATCGGCTCATCGCCGCCGCCCCGTTCGATCATCGTCTCTCGAATATGTTCCCGCACCGAAGCTTGAGAGTTCCAGCGGCTTTCCACATGGATCAGGGCCAAGACACTCTCGTACTTGGGGTGCTCGTAGTACGACCCACGGACGTTGAGCTGGTGAAAGACATTCAGCTCGATCGTCCCTTGGGGTTCCCAGCGGTCGGGGATCGTGATCGAGCGGAAGACCTGTTTGGTGAGCGCGATGGCCTTTTCGGGGTTCTGTTCGATCTGCGGACGGAAGTAAAACACCGCTCCCCCGCAGACGCAGCAGGTCAACAGACAGACCGTCAACACCCCTCCGGCGATCATCAAGAGCAGTCGCCGCCGCACCGTGGTGTTGGGATCAAACGGATCGTTGGTTTGCAGGGAATCAGACACTACCGGACTCCCGCAGGAACAATCGAAAACTCGGCGAGCAAGGGATCGTTGATCTTCTGAAGCTGGGCCACGATCTTGGCTTCGAGAGCAACCTTCGCCGCTTGGGCATCCTCGCGTTCACTCGCGATCAGGTTGGTCGCCTCTGCCGGGTCTTGCTGCAAGTCAAACAACTCATCGCGGTCGCGATGCCGGTAGTCAATGACGAGCTTCCACTCGGGCGTTCGCCAGCAACGCATGTCGACAGTGGATCCCTCACGCATGCTGTACTCACTATAGAACTCGTCCGACCAATCCGCGGGGGCGGCTCCCTTGAGGAGGGGGACCACGCTGCGCCCATGCAGCGGGATATCGTCCGGTCGGGCGACCCCGGCCATCTCTAATAAGGTCGGGTACCAATCGATGTGCGTGACCGTCTTGTCGACCGACTGACCTGGCGAGACCACTCCCGGCCAGCGGACGATCGAGGGGACGCGGAGCGACTGATCGAACATGTTCGGTCGCCGCTGGGCTTGGATGTCCGTCCATTTCTGCGGCGGCTTTTCCTTAAGCATCCAGGCTGCGTTCCCCTTATGGAACAGCCCATGATGGCCCGTCTGGTAACCGTGGTCGCTCGTAAAAATGACGATCGTGTTCTCTCGCAGCTTCAGTTCATCAAGCGTTTTCATCAGTCGGCCCACGCTTCGATCGACCCCCGCGACGCTCATATAGTATTCACGGATCATCTTCTTGAGGCGGGCCTCATCCACGCCCGTCGCTTCACTCTTCGGGATCGTGGGGTCGAGGTCGAGGTACGGAGCCATGTCCTCTTCCGGAGCGGGCACCCACGCGGAGTGCGGTTCGCGGTAATGAACCGAAAGGGCAAACGGCCCTGCGTGGTGCGTCTTGAGAAACTCGATGGCTCCATCCGTGACGACATCGACGATGAACCCTTGCGTCGGCTTGTCGTGTCCGCCGACTTCGAGGATCGCGTTCTGCGTCGGTCGGCCCCCGTCCAGAAAGCCCATGAAATGTGTGTACCCCTGAAGCGTAGGATGAAACCGGTCGGCGGTCCCCAGGTGCCACTTCCCGATCAGCCCGGTCTGGTACCCCGACTCCTGCAACAACTCCATCCAGGTGACCGTATTCGGGTTCAGGCCGACCTCTGTCTGGGTCTTCGGATTGATCCAATCGAGAATCCCCAGTTCCGACCCATAACGGCTCGTAACGAGCGAAGCCCGCGAAGGACTGCACACCGGCGTCACGCAGAAGGCATTGCGAAGGTTCGCCCCCTCGCTCACCAGCCGGTCAAGATGCGGCGTTTTGAGTTCACTGTTCCCCAGGTAACCAGCGGCGTGCGGCCCCTGATCATCCGTGAGGATAAACAGGATGTTGGGGCGCGGGGCGGGATCAGCAGCCGGAGCTGAGATCGCCACACCAAGGCATATGAGACATCCGAGCCAAAAGTGACGCATAGGATT
>JAYSVZ010000251.1:0-2120 GCA_043718305.1 Planctomycetota bacterium
CCCGCCTTCATCTTGAGGTTCGGCGTCATCGACGCCATCGCGGCCGGCTCGGAGAAGATCTTCTCACCGGCACGCAACTGGACCGACACGATGGCAAAGTCCGGTCGCTGGGAAATCTCAAAGTCGAGTCCACTCATGATGGCTTCCATAGTCGTTGATGTTGTTTCGTGACCATCTCGAAGTCCGGCTTTTCCGAAAGCCGGACTTCACTTTGGGGTGCGTCCTTCCGGGAAGTCCGGCTGACAAAGCTAAGCCGGACTTCAGCCGAGAGCTTGAGAGCGTCGCTACCTAGGCTTGAGCTTCGGCCCGATCAGCTTGCCGAAGTTGGGCGGGTTGTGGCTCTGGCAGTACAGTTTTCCGGTCCCCCGGAATTTGCAGACCAGTCCCTCGCCGCCGAGGAAGCTGCCGATCAGGCTCTTGCCCGCCTTGACGATCTTGAATTGCAGCGTGTCCTCGAACGCGACGATGTGGCCCGTATCGACGATGTACTCGCCATCGACATCCACTTCATAGATCGCGCCGAAGCTGCTCAGAAAAATCGAACCCTGTCCGGTCGCCTTAACCCAGAACAGGCCCTCACCGCTGAAGATGGCCTTGCCGAATCCCTGCCACGTCGCGTCGATGCTGATCCCCGCATCGCTGGCCAGCCAGCCCGACCCCTGAATCACGAGGGCACCGCCGCGCAGGTTGTGATGCACGATGTCTCCAAGCATCGTCGGGCCGATGATCAGCGCCTGGTTCGACTGATTGGCCGTGAAGTGGTTCAGGAAGTAGTTCTCTCCGGCGAACATCCGCTTCAGTCCCTTAAGGAACCCGCCGCTGCCCCCCTTCTTGCCCGAAGTGGTCTCCACGGACAGACCCGTCGTCATGGCGATCATCGCGCCGACTTCGCAAGTGATGGTTTCGTTGGCGTCCAAGGTCAGCTTGGCCACCGACGCGGCGGGGCGAGCCAGAATCTCGTACTGCATGAGGTGGTCCTTTTGGGTTGATGGTTGAGAGTTTCCGTAGGGTGGGCAGTGCCCACCACGTTGTACAGGCCGTTGGGGTGGGCACTGCCCACCCTACCGAGACGCCTAGATGTGAGCGTTCATCCAGGCGGTGAGGCCGCTGAAGTTGCGGGACTGCATGTAAATTCGGCCGGGACCGCGGACCTTGGTGACCAGTCCCTCTCCACCGAAGAAGCTGGAGAAGATTCCCCCCGCCAACCCGACGCGGATGTTGATCGTCGGTTCGTAGCCGACCAGATGGCCGGTATCAACGATGTATTCGTCGGTGATCTCGCGAGTGAAAATGCCGCCGTAGGCCGAGAACCAGATGCGCCCGTTGCCGCTCACTCGGAGCCGGAACAGACCCTCGCCTCCAATCAGACTGGCGATCCCCGCCCATTTGAGGCCCAGCGAAACACCCGGCTCACACGCCAGGAACGCCCCCGGTTGCAGGAAGAGCGAGGTTCCCTTGAGCTCGATGCACTCGATGTCGCCCGGTAGTCCCTGAGTCAGGACCAGTTCGGCGGGCACCTTCGAGGAGAACTCGTTCACAAACAGCGACTCGCCGCCGAAGGCACGCTTGAGAATCGCGCCGAACATGCCGCCGCTCCAGCGGGTCCGCATCTCGACGCTGGCACTCATGCTGGCCATCGCGTCGGCTTCGGCGATGATCTTGTCGCCGGGTTCCAGTTTGACGAGCACGTTGGCGAACGACGGTCGGTTGCGCGTGGTGGCTTCCATTCAGGACCCTTTGGAAAAGGTGAGGCACATCTCAAACTGGTGACTCGGGCGGCATCCGCCTCCGAGCAATTAGGCGAGCGGCAACTCTAAACATACCCCGCCACCGAGTTCACCTCGGTGGTTTAACGGCTTTTGCACTACTCGCGAACCTCAGCAAATCAAATAGTGCAAAAACCGTCGACCCACCGGGACAAGCCCAGTGGCGGGGAAATCATTTCTTGCCGCTCGCCTTAAGATTTTGTTTCGACAGTGAGGATTGTCATTCCGACGATGAAGATCGTGTGCGAGCGAAGCAAACGAACGGTGAAGTCTGACGAACTGATCCGCGACGAATGTCACTCTGCAACCAACTGTTTCAGGTGCTCCTGCACGTCGTCCCAGTCGATGGCGAGA
>JAYSVZ010000252.1:0-6059 GCA_043718305.1 Planctomycetota bacterium
GTCCTGCACCAGGAGTTGGATCTCTTGGCGGGCCGCCTTGTACATCTCGGCCTGCTCATAGAAGGCGACGAGTTTTCGCCGGTCGATGACATCTGACCGGTTGACTCGATTCTTAAGAATTCGGTCGATGACCTCCGGCCCGAGCGATTGAGTCGTGCGGGCGAGTGTCCAGTCATACTTCAATGCCTCGATTCGGAAATAATCCGGACGCAGCTCCACAATTCCCAGCATAATATCCAATGTGGTCTCGGGGCCCGTCCGCAACTGGACCATGCCATGTCCAAACTCGTCGAACTCCTCGACGCGGGAGAACGTCCCGATTTGTAAGGGGAAGTTCTGCTGGGTCGATTTGTGTTGAGGGATCTTAAAACTAATGATACTGGAAGGGAGTCGGGCGTCATCCAGGACTTCGGCCATCTGTCGCCCGGGAACGGAAAGCCGACGCGGTCCGTCGTCGACCATCCAGATGGGGCACGTCGCGGGCACCTTCTTATTGAGATTGGATTTCAGTGACGAGTAGACTGCGACACTGTTGAGTCCCACCACTTTGCCCGAATAGGTCAACCCGCTCTTTAGTCGCAGCGTCTCCGCGCGCACGCTCGTCACAATCGCGATCAGGGCGATTGCCAAACAGCAGGTTCCCTTCGCCATTCGCACAGATGTGTACTCCAACAGTGAGCGGCCAGGCGCTAGCCGCCGGTTCCTCGCATGCCCAATGGCCCCCGAGATCGGCAGCTGTCGCTGATGCGATTCTAAGTTCCTAACGCCCACTCTCCCCATCATCGAGTGTTCCCCCGCGACTTTCCAGTAAAATCCGGATAGCTGGGCGAATCGGCACGATCGATAGAGTTGAACCTCGCGAGCGACCTGGCCGCTTAGAGCGGATTCCGATTCTGTTGAGCCCGGTTGAAAATGGCGGCGCTTTCCGGGGGAAAATCTGGATGAAAATGGCAGCGCACATGCGTGCAGTTCGATGAAGCCAGAAGATGGGGCGTCAGCCCCATCGGATCGGTTTCATTGAGGTGCCCAGGACGTGCGACGATCCCTTCTCTCAATTGGCTGGCCATGTCGTGAGTACTGTCCTCATCCAAACTCAGCTCCCGCGCGATCTGCCGATTCGACAAGTTCAGGCCCATGAAATAGAGACACAACAACCAGACCCGCAAGGGCTGATGATGACCCGCGAAGATGGTCCCGGTCAGGTCGTCAAAGTGGCGTCCGCACCCTCCGCAGTGATACCGCTGCCGACACGCTTGAGTCTCGTCCATGCCCCGCTTCGTGACCTGCGCCGACTCGCAATGCGGACACCCCCCCGCCAACGCAAGCGACGCACCGTTTCAAAACACTTCTGATCATCGATCAACGGCAACAACGTCAGGTCCATCCGTGGCCCCCGAACCCGCCTCAAAGACTGTTCGCACAACTCCCAGCTGTGCCAGATCACTGATTTCTAGGCCATTTGGCGAGTTCTGGACAGACCTCCCCGGAACGCCGGAAGAGCCACCTTTTTTGGCTTCGAATCCGCGACGATGTGCAAGTTGTTTTTTTGGGTTGGACGCGAATGGATGTGCGTTGACGCTGCTTTGAGCGTCAGGGTTGTGGAACAACAAGAGGTTACGGGACGCCACACTCGCTCTTTAATCCCTCCTGTTCCTGCGTCACTCAGACATCCAAAGCAGTGCCTGGGCCATCTATGAAGAACGGATTGTCAAGCCGGTGAGATGCAGAAATTCGGGTCCGGGCCGGTGGGGTGGAGTTTCTCCTCGCCGTCGGTCTCGGTCGGTGCGTCCCCTTCGCCCGATGCGGACTGGCTGCGAACCGGTGGAGGATTCTCTGAGCCCGAGGGGGAGGGAGGGCTTGCGCTCTCACTTCCTCCTCAGTTTCGCGAGTTCAAGGCCGACAAGACGGAAGACACTCAGCCATCGATTCGAGATCGTACGGCTTGGTCTGGAATGCGTGATTCCAGACCAAGGAGGCTCGTCCCAGGAAACGTATACGACGGAACGCCCCATTCACCCTGACGAGCATGACGGCAGTGGGTGTCGTCAGCTCCTGGCCCAGATCGAGGTCGTTCCGGGGTTGTCTTGTCCATCTCATGCGGCCTGACAATCCGGCAATGTGTGTGTTAATTCATGCGGTACTCCAGAGTGATGAGTGATGAAAGTTACGCAGCAGCTGTCTGAGGCAGCTCCTTCTCGCAATAGTCACGCTGGCTTTTTAACACGCTGAAGCAGACGCCTAATAATCGCCGCGAGACAGCAATCACCGCCTTCTTACCACCGATGCGAACCTTGAGGCGTTCGTCGATCGCCTTCCAGCGCGGTGAGCGTTTCACCAGCTGCCACGCGGCCTGTACGACCAGCTTCATCTCGGCCAGGGCGGCCTGCCCGGCCTTCGTAAACAGGTCGGGACGGTCCAGGTTGTGGTCACTTAATAATCGTCGCAGTTTATTCTTGGCCCCCGTAATCTTCCGCTGTATAGATTGGCGTTGCCGCACCAGCAACCGGTACTCACGCTGCCGGGGCGTCGGACGATACGCCGTCGGAATATGCCCCGACCACCTTCAAAATCTCCACCCGCCCCGTTGCCAGCTTCGCCGGCGATTCCAGCGTCAGCTTCACTTCCGTTAACGCCCGACCGAGCAGGGCCTTGGCCCAACTCATGATAAAATCGGCCACCGCCCGCGCCTTAAGGGCCCGAATCTCGGCTGCGATCTGCGGCGTGCGCGCGTCCCGTTCGCTGCCGAGCAGGTCCAGGTTAGCTTGCAAATTCGCAGCCAGTCGATCCCAGTTGGCGAAGAGATCGGCATCCAGATCGCGCTCAGCACGTTGCCGACAAAAGTTAATAAATGGTTCCTGCCCCCTTTATCACTGCCCCCTTTATCACTGCCCACATTAATCACTGCCTTGACACCTTTATCACTGCCTTTATCACTGCTTGACACCTTTATCACTGCTCCCGTGGACTGAAACGGGAGCCTTCACGGAGCGCAGCACGTGCGCTCGAAAAGGTCGGCACATTGCCATGTCGTCAGTTCGGCAGGATCGAGAGGGCGGGATGAGATAATATGTAGGGAATTGCAATGATTTATGATGATTGTGAGATCAGCGTGCCATCAGAAGCTCAGCACGCCGTGAATGCCATGTCCGCCGTACCACGCTGGGTGTTGCGGGGTGGGGTTTTAAAGAGCGACGCTACTCCCATGACTCGTCGACATCCATCCCCAACTGCCGCATCTTGCGGTCGAGGTTCGACCGGTGCAGGCCGAGGACGCGGGCGGCTTCGTCCGGAAGATTGCTGTTCATCGATTCTCGGCTTCGCTCAATTCTCGGACCTTGTGGCTCAACGCTTCGTACCGCAACCCGTAGGCGGCCACCCGGCCTTCGCGATCGAAGACATAGACTGTCGGGAACCCTTTGATTCCCCACTTCGTCGCCAGAGGGCCGGTGGTTCCTTGCTCCCAGGCCACGTTCCAAGTCAGCTTGCCCGACGAGACCCCCTTCTCCGTATCGGCCTTGTCATCGTCTCCCATGACGGTCAGGATCGATACCTTGTCTCCCATCTCGGTGTGCAGCTTTCGCAAATCCTCGTACATCGATTCACATGGTCCACAACCGGTGAACGAGAACTGAATCACCACGACCTTGCCCCGCTGCTGGGCCAGTGACCAGGGTTCGCCCGTCATCAGTTGGACCTCCATGTCCGGTCCCCACTTGCCGGTCCGGAGATGGTTCTCCTTAAAGAGATAGCCACCCGCGATCTCGCTGATCTTGGGCATGGTGAGGGACTTGGCCTCGTCCTTCTCGATCAGCAACCAGTCGGGGTCGATCGTTTTGATCGCCGGTCGGCGGTGGGGGCTATTCCGCTGGGTAATGGCGGTGAGGATGGCAACCGCTTCGGCCTCCCACTTCGTGTACTGAGCTTCATCGGTGGGAAGCATGGCATACGTCTCTTCAAGTCTCTGGCGTTCCGAGTCGTACAACTGCTTCTCACCCGCATCGAGTTCCCCCAAGCGTCGGACCCGATACTCTTTCGCATCCCGCACATTGAGCATCCACCGAGCCAGCATCAGCTCGGTGTATTCGTGACAGACGGGGTGGGTGTTCGGATACTCCGCGAGCGTGCGAAGCGGCTGCTCTAATTTGGGGTCGATGGCGTTCGAGTCGATATAACGGATCAGTTCGATCGACTCTTCTCGATCGAAATAGGCGGGGAGCCGCCGAAGCACTTCGAACCAGGGCAGTTCGCCGGGATAGGGGATTCCCGAGCCGCAGTGATGCACCACCTTGCGAAGAGCCATCAAGCCCGCTCGCGTCCCCGAGTGCTGTTGTTCAAACTCCAGCAGGCGGGGGATGTAGGTCTGATCGGGATAGTGTGCGACGTGGTATTCCCACTGCTCTTTCTCGGGGAGCTTTTCAGCGGCCTCATAATGTTTGCCAAACGCAGCCTGCATCTCCTTGAGCAGAGTGAGCAGTTGCTGCTCTTCCACCGATAAGTGGGGTTCCACCGCTGTTGACTCGGCCACAGCGACAGGAGGGTCAGCCGCTGGCAGGGAGCAACTCCCTGCCAGAACGACAATGAACACCAGGCATCGGACGGTCATGAAACAGCCTCCCGGCGACAGGCCAGCGCGAAAACATCAACGACGGTTACGTCGCAGGTGAGCCCGACTGTTGGAGAGATATTCTGCTCACGCCTTCGATTCATCGACTTCCATCCCGAGTTGCCGCATCTTGCGATACAGGTTGGAACGGTGCAGGCCGAGGACACGGGCGGCTTCGGTCCGCTGCGAGTTCTGTCCATTCATCCAATCGTGGGGAACGATCCAGCCCAGGGCTCGGGACCGATTGGCGATGCAGTCGGTGAGTTGATGATCCAGGGAAGCCCCTCACAATCCACTATGAAAACTTGTGTTCCACAGGTGACCGTGAGCTTGCGGATGATTGCAATCAACAGATCAATGTCGCCGTGATAGCTCAGAAACTGAGACTGGCCATTGGAGTGCATGACACGGGAGATGCTTCCACTTCTCGCAGGACTAACGGCAATCCCCAGTGAGATGGTGTTCTGGAAGGAGATATCCCCAGCGTATGAAAACGTCACCTTCTCTTGAGACTCAATACAGATGTCATACGACTCTTTCCGTTGATCGAGTCGAACCGAGCACTTGGGTATCGCTCCGCAGACATCCCACAACTCTTCAAACGTGGGTTGCCGTCCGTCAGCCAATAATCCCTGAGCTGGAACGCCACTGTCCATCGCCCATTCGAGTGTCTGTGAATCCAGTGGAATGATGATGTACGACACACTCATGGCATGTCCTCGCGACGAAGGAGGGAAGTTACAGAGAGGGAGGTGGTCGCATCGCAATTCGCATTCTCGACGGGCGAGTATGACCATCACCCGGCACCTCACGCCTTCGATTCATCGACTTCCATCCCGAGTTGTCGCATCTTGCGGTAGAGGTTCGACCGGTGCAGGCCGAGGACGCGGGCGGCTTCGCTCATGTTGTTCTGGACTCGCTTGATGGCCCGTTTGATGTACTCGACTTGGTAGCGGTCGGTCGCTTCGGCGAGGCCGAAGCCGTCGGAGAGGTCTTGGAAGTTGTCCTTTTGCGGGCTGAGGATGAAGGCCAGGTCGCTCACCTCGACCGACTTCCCGGCGGACAGAAACGCCACCCGCTCCATCAGATTTCGCAGCTCGCGGACGTTACCGGGCCAGGGGTGGCCTTGCATCCGCTTGCGGGCATCATCGGCGAGCGCCAGTTTCGGACGGTTCGCCTGACGGCAGAAGCGGGTCAGAAAATGTTCGGCCAGCGGCATCACGTCTTCGGGGCGGTCACGCAGCGGGGGGATGTCGACGGTCACGACGCTCAGCCGGTAGTAGAGATCCTGGCGAAACTTCTTCTCGCGGACCATCTCGGTCAGGTTCGCATTCGTCGCGGCCACGACCCGTACATTCACCGGAATTGACTGCGTCCCGCCGACGCGGGTGATGACCTTCTCTTCGAGAACCCGGAGCAGTTTGGCCTGGCCACCAGGGGACATGTCGCCGATTTC
>JAYSVZ010000253.1:0-2100 GCA_043718305.1 Planctomycetota bacterium
CATCGTTCTTTCCAAGTGTTCCCAGCCCGAAGTTGCGTTCGATCGTCCTCAGCAGGCTGTAGTGATTGAACCCGTCGCTGACGGTGCCCGGTTTGATTCCGTCACCGAGAAGGACCGTATAAATCTGATTGGGTCCGTTATAGTTCGGTCCATGCACCGGGCTGGCGGGAGCCGCAGCGCCCGCGACATCGCTGGCGGGCGGCGGCACGTCGAGAAACTCCGCCTCGTCAAATGTGACCACGACCAACGTTCGGGCTGGCAGCTTCGAGTTGGGACCAGGAAACTGGAGGGCCGCGAAAAACGTCTCCAGCCAGGCGGCCGCCTGATCCACCAACTGCGGTGCCCGCGGGTCGGCCGATTCGATTCGCGTTCCGGCCACGTAATGGCCGTCGTTCCACATGTTTGGCGTGAACCATCCGTAATGGGGCAACTGCCCGCTGACCACGTCGGCCCAGAATTGATACTCGTCCACGATGCGGTTCCAGCGGGCCGGGTTTCTCACGATCCGCTCGAACGAAGCGAATGCATTGTGTTTCACCATGTAGGGGTAATGGTCCGCAGGGATGAAGTCCGGCGTCCACGGCTGCTGTTGCGGGTTGAAACTCTGCATGTACGCCTTCCAGGTGAGACCCGCCTCTTCCAGCAGATCCACAATCGTGCGTTGCGGCAGCGGCTGTTTCGGCGGGTGGACGTAGACCCGTTCGTCATACGACACATTGCAGAGTTCTCCCGCCAGTGAGGCGACATAATTCGTCTGGGAGGGGTGCATCACGCCGTAATAGTTCGTCAGCTCGATTCCCTGTTGTGCCAGTTGCTTCAGATACACGTTATGCAGCGCATAGCCGCGATATTGATTCTCGAACATGATGACCAGGACATGATCGAAGGCGCGCGGAGCGGGTGTGTTCATGGTGGGCACTTTCAAACGGGGACAAAAGTAAAATGACGGGCCGGCAGGCGTGGCAGCCGACCGGCCCGTTTTGAAACCGTCGGCCTATTGCGGCGCGAAGTTCTTCGGAATCAAACCAAAGAGGTTGGCACCGCCGGGAGCAGGCGGAGGCGGCTGGTACGGATCCTTGTATCCATCGACCTCCTTGATCTTCATCTCGCTGAAGTGGGGGTCCATCACCGCTTCGGCGTAGTGCAGCGCCCAGCCGTGATCAGGACCAGCAAACCGGCCGGGGGACGACTTCATGGTTCCCACCGTTGGAGCAGCTCCGTTGAACAGGATGTCGTACTGTTCCGCAGGATCCCAATCGAGTTTGAAGACGGCTGGCGACAGCAGTTGGGATGAGGGACCCAGCCAGTTGTCTTTCGTCGTGAACATGAACTTGTACTGCTTGTGCCGCACGCCGCCGAACGTGTTGTCGTCATAATAAATGAAGTTCTGCCGCAGAGCGGGCTTCAGCGGCTGGACGCCTTCCCGGCCCTGACGCCCCTCGATCTTCGGTGCCTTCGGGTCGAAGCCCGTGTACTGGTCGTAGGACGAGTACTCGTGAGGATTCAACAGATAGTCGCTCTGATCGATGCCGTCGAAGATGATCGGCTTGCCCTTGCGATCTTTCCAAAAGTGCTTCGGTCGTTCGGCCTCGGGAACGTTCGCCAATGCGGAAAACGTCGGCCACCAGTCCATGTGGGACATCATTTCGGTGGCCACGGTGCCCGCTGTGATCTTCCCCGGCCAGGAGACGATGGCGGGAACTCGGAAGCCACCTTCGTAGCACGAGCCTTTCTCGCCGCGGAACGGGGTGTAGCCGGCATCCGGCCAGGCATCGATCCAGGCGCCGTTGTCGGTGGTCCAGACGATGATCGTGTCCTCGGCGATCCCCGCTTCGCGAACCGCATCGATCACCATGCCCGAGTTGTGATCCAATTCCATCAGGGCATCGAGGTACGGATATTGTCCAGGCGACTTGCCCTTCCACTCCGGCGAGGGGAAGTTCGGCTGATGCACCTTCATGAAGCAGCAATACATGAAGAACGGCTTGTCGTCCTTGCCAGCCTTCTGATCCTGGGCGTGGTTCCTGATGTAGTCCACCGCCGTGTCACGAATCCGTTCGTCGCAGGTGTGCAGATCGAGATACGTGAATTCGCGCGTCT
>JAYSVZ010000254.1:0-2098 GCA_043718305.1 Planctomycetota bacterium
GCGAGCGTGGCGGCTGCTCCCCGCGCGGTGCAGGTCGACCCGGACTTTGCTCAACTCAAAGACCGCGAGGGCACGATGCGGGACAGTGGGGCGCTGGGCGGCATGGGGCGCGCAGGTCGGACGCTCCGCACCGCCAGTTTCGAGATCACGACGGGACGGATTGCCGCGTGGGTGAAGGGCGGTTGTGCGACGTATGTGGTGGTCGACTCACACGCACTGGTCCAAGGCCCACTGCATGGATCGCTGGTGCGGAAGCAGGGAGCTGCTGCGGCCTGGCACTGGGTCGAGCATGATGTGACGCGGTATCAGGGGCATCACGCACACCTCGAAATCGTGGCCGAGGCGGGGACTGATTTCGCGGTGGAGGCGGCGTTCCAAGTCGAGAAGCTGCCCGGCCCGTGGACCTCGCCGGTCGCGTTGAACCTGTTGAATCTTGACCCAGCCCAGCCCCTGCCCGGCGCGGCCCTCGACTGGATGTGTCAGCACCCGGCCTTGTTCGGGCTTAACTCGCCCGAGGTCCGTCAGCAACTGGCCACCGTGGCACGCCCGTTCATTGAGGAGCGGCGTCACCTGGTCTCTCAGATCGTCAGCACCTCCGCCACCGCTCCGGCGATGCTGGAGGGATCGAGTGCGGATGAGGCACTCCTCATTCGTGGCAACTCGAACAAACCGGGCGAAGCTGTCCCGCGCCGCTTCATGGAGGTGTTCCACGGACATGGCCCAGCTGCCCCCCAGTCCGGAAGCGGACGACTCGACTTAGCCCGGCAGATGATCGACCCGCAGCAAACCCCACTCGTCCCGCGCGTGATCGTGAACCGCATCTGGCACCACTACTTCGGGCGCGGCATCGTCGCCACTCCGGACGACTTCGGCCACATGGGGCAACTGCCGACGCACCCCGAACTACTCGACTGGCTGGCGACGGAGCTGGTGCGGGAGGGGTGGTCGCAGAAGCAGATTCATCGCGTGATTCTGCTGTCGGCGGCCTATCGCATGGGGAGTGAGGAGGAGTTAGAAGTGGGTGGTGAGAAGCAATTCAAGGAGGAGGGGGGAAGCGTTAGTATCAATGCCCTCGGGAATGTGGAAACCATCTTCCCACAACCCTTCACCATTGCCCTTCAAGCGGCTTCCTCTGACCCTCAACCCTCAACGCTCAACTCTCAACCCTCTTCCGATCCCAACAACTTGCTGCTGCACCGCATGAACATTAAGCGGCTGGAAGGGGAGATCATCCGCGATGCGTTGTTCGCTCTCTCGGGTCGTGAGGATGACCGGATGTTTGGACCCAGCGTGCCAATCGCGCTCAATGCGTTTCAGGACGGGCGTGGCAAGCCCATCAGTGGACCCGTCGATGGAGCCGGGCGAAGAAGTATTTACCTGTCGGTCCGCCGCAATTTCTCGGAGTCGTTCCTGACGGTGTTCGACCTGCCGAACCCGCACACGAGCGTGGGTCGCCGCAGCGTCTCGAACGTCCCGGCCCAGGCCCTGGCGCTGCTCAACTCGCCGATGGTCGTCGAGCAGACCCGACTGTGGGGAGAGCGACTCTGCCGGACGAATCCGACCGAGAGCCTCGAGGCCCGCCTCGATCGACTCTATGCCGCGACCTTCTCGCGACCTCCCACGACCGAGGAACGCATAACGGCGACTCAGTTCATCCAAGAGGTCGCCCAATCCCTCAGCCTTCCCGAAACCGATCCCCGCGTCTGGGCCGAGCTATGCCATGGGCTGGTGAATGCGAAGGAATTCGTTTACATCCCGTAAGGCAGGCGGGCGAAAAAAGTCTCCCCGTAAGACGGCCTTTCCAGGCCGTCTGGCAGCAAAAAACGATCAAGGACGGCCCTTTCAGCCTGCCCCTGCTACACCACTCGGAAGCGGTCAACGCAAAGACGCCAAGGCGCAGAGTCGCAAAGGGGGAAGTCGCGAGTCACGACCACCCGTCGATGGAGAGCGAAACGCTGACCTGACCGACCCCGGCAGACCTTTGAGGTTTTTTTAAGTCACATTTTTGGAAACCTCCAGATTTTTGGCGAGGGGGCTTTTGGTTTTGATGAGGGCTTGGGTGTCGCGGTGGGCGTCGTAGGGTTTCCGGTGTTTCCAC
>JAYSVZ010000255.1:0-20312 GCA_043718305.1 Planctomycetota bacterium
GGTGCTGTTCGGAGCGGGGACTCCGGGGGCCTTTCCGCGAGAGCAGCTCGAACGCATCTACGAACGCGACCATCGCGATCACTATCGGGATCTCAAGAAGAAAGTCGCCGAGTGGGTCGTCACCTCCCCCGGGTCGCCGCCACATGCGATGGTTCTGGCGGATAACGAAAACCCGCATGATCCGGTCATTTTCGAACGTGGTAACCCCGGTCGCCACGGCCCGCGCGTGCCGCGCCGGATGCCGCGAATCCTGGCGGGAAATGAGAGTCCGACTTTTGCCCAGGGGAGCGGTCGACTCGAACTGGCCCAGGCGATTGCCAGCCCGACCAATCCGCTGACCGCGCGCGTCTACGCGAACCGAGTTTGGGCCATGTTGTTTGGCACCGGACTGGTGCCGACCCAGGGTGACTTCGGCGTGCGGACCGAATTGCCTTCGCATCCCGAACTGCTCGACTGGCTGGCTGGTCGACTGATCGATTCGGGTTGGTCATCGAAGACATTGATCCGCGAGGTGGTTCTGTCGCAGACCTACCGTCAATCGATCGCTGTCAATCCGAACGCCCAATCGATCGATCCCGAGAACCACTTGGTCTGGCGGCAGAACCGCCGCCGACTCGCCTTTGAACCGATGCGCGACTCGATGCTCGCTGCCGCGGGCACTCTCGATGACCGAATCGGCGGTCGCCCGGTCGAGATCGAGAAGCGCCCGTTCACACATCGCCGATCGGTCTATACCCATATTGACCGCAACAACTTTTCCGGGCTGCTCCGGACCTTCGACTACCCCAGTCCCGACGCGAGCCAACCGCAGCGGCCCCAGACCTCGGTCCCGCAACAGGCCCTCTTCGGCCTCAATGCCCCGTTCGTTCAGGAACTCGCCCAGCAAACGGCAAGCGACGCCACGCGGGACACCCCCGATGCGACTGCAGTCGCCCTCTTCCGCCAGATCCTCGCCCGCGACCCTGATTCGACCGAGGCCGGTTGGGCCACCAGCTATCTGCTGCGACATGACAAGGCTGCGTGGGAGATTGCTCAGGTGTTGTTGCTGAGCAATGAGTTTCAATTCGCGGAGTAGCTGTGAGCTGCCTGGCTTTCGGATCTCGCGAGAGACCCCCTCAATTGCGATTGGACACGTTTCTGACAGGTGAATACACTTATGGACGTGCAGTTACGTTGGTTCGGCGGAGGATTGCCATGCTGCAATACAAGGCGGGTTACAAGTATGTCACGACTGGCGTTCACGCGCAGGTGCTCGACTTCCCGGCAGCGATCACGTGGGGAGCGGACTTGTCCGAGGCTCGGCATGCGTTAGCCATGGCGCTGGTCGACAGTGCGGAGACTGCTGTGGAGTGGGGTCAACCGCTCCCCATCCCCGACCCCACTGCCACAAATCATGAGATGGACATTGAAGAGCCGATCGACTTGCACCTTGGTGCCAGCAGTGAGGTTCGGGAGGTTCCGGCGGGTGTGGTGGTATGAAGCGCCAGGAACTGGTCCGGCACCTCCGCCAGCACGGATGTGGGTTGCTCCGGGAGGGGCGGAGTCACTCGGTTTGGCAGAACTCCACGCGTGCGATTTGTCGTCAACTTGGGGTCTCGGAGCCGTAGGATTCGTCGGCCTGAATGGGACATACCAATCACGAAAACTAAGGGGCCTTAAGCACTTTCCGAACTGGTCTTCAGTGGCAGATTTGGAACACTAATCCACGCTAATCAACACTCATCCGGAGCTTGGTCTTGAGATGCTGCTCAATCGTAAAGCTCCTCGGGATTAGCGAAGATCAGTGAAGATTAGTGTTCCCCACTCCGGGTTGAGGGTGAATTGTCACGGAAGACCAATTCTGAAAATGCTCTAAGTAAGCACTTTCCAATACCTCTTCAGTCATTCTCAATCTCTCAATCTCTCAAGACGAGAGACCGCCGAAGGCTGGCCTAAAAGACCGGCCGACTGGTACTTGGTGAGAGTCAAGATGACTCCCCCAATCTGCGATGGCAATGCGAGCGGGCGACTCGATGTCCAACACTTGTGTTACGGTTCATGGGGCCGAACGAGCCGCCGCACCACCCAGCGCAGCACCAGTGGCAACACGCCCAGCAGGCAGAGCGCGGCAATCAACCGAGGGGTGACCAGTGCCCCAGCGCCCTGTTCGGACAGCGTTCGCAGGTCGACCGCCTGCGACCCCGCATAAACGTAGACTGCCGTTGCGGGGAGCATCCCGATCTGGCTGACCCAGTAGAATCGCCTCAGTGGATACCGCGTCAGCCCCAGCGCCAGGTTGACTAAGAAAAACGGCACCGTCGGCAAAAGTCGAAGCGTCAACAAGTACCAACTTCCATCGCGCTCGATGGCAGCCTCAATCGGGGCCAGTCGCGCTCCCCATCGTCTCGAGACTGCCTCTCGAAAGAGAGTGCGACTCAGCGCACACGCCATTGTCGCTCCCATCGCGGAAGCAAAACTCACCACCGCCAGGCCCGGCCAGAAACCGAATAACCATCCGCAACCAAGCGTCAAGACGGTGGCTCCGGGAATCGAAAGAGCGGTCATCGCCACGTAGATCCCCAACGCACATCCCAGCACCAGCAGTGCGTCGGAACGATACCAGTCGCGAAGCTGGGCTTCGCGATCAATGAGGGT
The DNA here is from genome assembly GCA_043718305.1 of Planctomycetota bacterium. GTDB lineage: Bacteria > Planctomycetota > Planctomycetia > Planctomycetales > Planctomycetaceae > TH-plancto1. Next base: position 2,635 of record JAYSVZ010000255.1, read on the forward strand.
CTGCCAGCTCAGGATCGTTCGATAGTGATAGGCCACTGCCAACAACAGGACCACCGCGATGGCCACCGCGATGCGAGAAGCCGAGGCGTGTTTCGGATCCGCACCCGAATGAGGTTCAGTCATGTTCAGTGGGTTCCAGACTCGGCATGTTCCGCAGCCTGCGCGTGGTTTCGGGAGTCGTCTCGACACTCTCCCTCACCGCGCCCTCTCCCGGGTGGAGAGGGGAGCAGGCAGGGGGCGAGATGTGATGCGGGGATCGTCATGGAAGCTGCTCAGGCGATCTCTAACTGCCTCGTCGCGTGTGGCAACTTCTCACGGACGTACTCCAAGGCGATTCTCAATTGAGCCGCGTCATAGGCCTCGCGATTGCCGCCCGTGGTCGTCGTGAAATCCCGATCGTAGGGGATCGATGACGAGTCGAGCTTGCTGGCCAATCGTTCGCAACCGTCGAACCAGAGCGGGTCGGACGGGTCACAGGCCATCCGCATGGCGAGTGGCCAGTTGAGCGGGTGCAGGTGGAGTGTTGGGGTTTGTTGACGAGCAGCCTCACGCGTCGCGAAGACTTCGCCGAGCAACGGGTCGACTTCTTGGGCCTCGTGAAAGTCGATCGCGGGTGAGATGGCCGCCACAACTGGAATCTTTCGAGCATGACGAAAGGCCAGATTCAGCGCTCCACCGCCACCCATACCGACACCGATGACTGCCAATCGTGGGGGCCGTATTCCGAGTTCTTGTTCGATCCAAGGAACAATCGCTTGCACAACCCAATTCAGCGGACCGATCTCAAAGCCCGGTGTCGCGACCGGGAGCCACCAAGTCCGGCCGGCCCTGGGACAGATCACCGGCAGCGAACTGGCCTCGATGAGAGTACGCCATGACTCGCGATCAAACGGTGTCACTCCATCGAGATCATGGAGAAAGAGAATGGCCCCCTCGGTTGTCGGCACGACAGGGGACCAGACGACCAAGTCGCCCAGAGGCAAGGGATGAGAGAGCCAAGGCATCGAAAGGGGAACGATCGTGACAGAGTCTTCGACAAGAGAGATTCGACGAAATGGATCGTAGCCGATTGACGACGGATGGTGTCAGAGAACGTCACCTCACAGCCCTTTTCCAATCCGGCCCGTCCGTTTATTGTCGGCGATTTCTCCGAAATCGTCGGCTCGACGGGACTGGCAGGCGAGCTTCTGCTTGACGGAGGCACAATCGAATTCAATCGGGAGCGGGGTCGACTTCAGGGAGTTCCGTGAGGGGCGTCGCGCCACCCGATCCGGGGAAGCGTGTTCGCCCGCACAAGATGATGAGGCCAGTATCGAATCGAGTCGAGAGGCGGGTGCCGTGAACGCCAAGAGACCCGTGATCACTGTGGGATCACGGGTCTCCTGGGAATTGACGATGGATTGATATCGCTGTGCAGACTACTGCTCAAAGCCATCCCACAGATCAGACGGTTCGACACCCAGCGCTGCGGCAATCTTGACGATGGTCCGGCGCTGCGGTCGGCATTGCCGGGCCAGAATGTTGGCAATGGCCGGTTGGCTGACTTCAGTCATCTCCGCCAGTTTCTCTTGTGTGACAGATTTTTCCCACATCAATGTGCGGACTCGTTCAGCAAAGGTTTCTTCCTCGCGGTCCAGATCCTGCTCGATCTGCTGCGATGCCGGTGTCCGCAATAAGGTTTCGTCATAGTCATGCACGTCAGCAGCCAGAGCAGGAAACAACGCCTCGATCAACGTCTGAGACGCCAATCGCTTCTCATCCGCTGTGGCTTCTGGGTCAGCTGCGATGGCAGTCATGTCGTGAATGATCTCCTGAATCTCAGGGCTGCATTCCCGATAGGCATTGAAGAACATCGCAAACTGCGAAGCTCCAGCTGCCAGAATCTCATTGGGGGTGGTGATGGTTGACATGGGAATCCTCGCCCCTGAACCGAAGAATGATAGAACCTAGGCTTGTGGGTCTCCGCCGTACTGGCGGCTCACAATCAGGTCTCTCATGGCCTTGAAAACTCGGAGCTCGGTGTTGGTGAATTGTTGCCGTTATCTTCTGAAAGACCGCCAGCAGCCAGATGCGACACAACGTCTCACCTGGAATTGGCTTGTTGGCCTTGAAAAAGATCACACGCACGTTGTTGTGGCCGTTGATGTGTTCATCGATCCGCAACTCACCCACCCGCTTCTCCTCCAGAGACTTGATCCAGTCCCAATCGATGTCGCAGGCCTGCTGCCCAGCCTCCTCATTCCCCGTCGGCCAGTGGATCAACTTGAAGGCATGCCTTCTCAGCAACTGATACTCGCGTCTCCGGTTTTCACACAGGCTCCATGCAGCCGTTCTGGCTGATGCCGTCGGCATCACGATGTACTGGCCACGCGGAGCCGTTGGACCCGCTCCCACATTGCACCATTCCTTTCCGTGCCGAGATGGTGCGCGAGTCGTTGAAGGAGCATCGTCTCTCGCTGCGAATGTGTATCACACAAACGCCACAGACTGAAAGAAGTATCACACATTTTCAATACTTATCACCTGTCTTTTTGCAAAAATCACACAAATCCACATCACAGTCAGTACAAGCATTCAGTTATCACGCCCACAACGTGTGTCAGCGATATGCTTTGCGATTACGGTCCTGTCTTCCTACGTGAGCTTCTTCGCTCTCAGTTGTCAGGAAGAGCCTGAAATCTTCTTGGCTCACCCTCAACGTTCCCCATAAACGCCCACAGCCGGATCCCGCATGAGACCCGGCTGTGGGGAGATGATCAAGTTGTGCTGTGAGGTGCGCAGCTATTTGCTGGCGGTCGCCACACCCGGAACCCCCACCCGTTCGGTTTTTCGGTTCGGGCTGTCGTCCGCCCCGAGGGGTTCTTCGGACGGCAGGACTTGTGCGACATCGACCCGGTTGTCATCACCGCCGAAGGCGGTCAGGTAGCCGAGGATTTCCTGGTAGTGGCCGTAGACCCGCATCGAGTCGAAGCGCGTCACGAACCGGGTGCGATCGCGGCTGTTGAGGCGGGTCCAGGCGACGATCGCTTTGTCGATCGCGCCCATGAGGACCAGCGCGTGGGTGCTTTTGAGTTTGAGTTGTGACTGAAGCGGGATGTCGGAATCGCTGCCGTCGAGAGCGAAGGGGAGCGACAGCAAGCCGCCCGACTGGTTCTGGATATCGTCGCCGCCGAAGGGGCGGTCGCCGATGTCGAGGGTCGCTTTGGCGTCGATCGCCTTTTCGATCTTGTCGCCGAGCGGAGCATTGTCGGGATTGTGCGTCACCCGCCGCCGCCAGCGATCGCAATAGACCAGCAGCTTCACGAGATGATCGCGCGTCGGATCGTCGAACCCGCCGCGATCGGAGAGTTCATCGTTCGCGAGTAACTCCGCGCGGAGCGTGAAGACGGGGGAGAGAGCGGCTGCGATGTGGAGGTTGCGAAGCGTCACAATCGCGCGACGGAACTGTTCTTGACCGGGGGCACCGATGGGCATGGGGGGACTCAAGAGGGGGGAGTGGTCAGTGGTTAGCAACGTAGGGTGGGACCAGCTCGCTTTGGAGCGCAGGCCCACCATTCCAAGAGCAACGTCGAATGCGGTGGGTCTGCGCCTCAAAGCAGGCTGGTCCCACCCGACTGCTCTCACACTTTCGTCGTCAGCGGCGCAGCCTCATCGACGCGATGGTCGATGTTGGCTCGCAGTCGGCTCACGATCTGTCGCGTTCGGGAGTCGGGGTCGTCTTTCAACTTTTCGAACTCGTCGTCGAGGAACATGCCGCGGAGCGCATCAAGTGTTGCCACACGTCCCTCGGATTGGCGGAGTCCAAGAAGCTCACCTGCTTCATCCAGGTGTCGGGGAAACGGGGCGGGGGCTGTCGGGGCCACGCCTCCTTCCGGAGTGTTCGCTGGTCCGGCGAGTCGTCGTCGAAGAAGTCGCCAGGCGAGCATCAAGGCCAATCCGCCCACTCCGCCGGTGACAGCCGAACCGCTGATGACACCAAGCGAAGTGAGAATCGTGATGACCGACGGGAGGGCGTTGGCAATGCGGCCTCCCACTGAAGTCGCTGGCACGGACGGGGGAGCCGCCTGTGTGCCGACATCGGGGAGAGGCTTGCTGGGAGTGGGATTCGGCAATGCGGGCAGAACGAGTTTGCTCGGCGTCACGGGAGCCGTGATGACGAGCGGCTTCACCTCGGGTGCGGGGGCGACGTTGGGGGCTGTCGTGATTGATGGGTTCATCCCCAGCTCTCGGAGGAGCCATTCTGGACCGAGGTATCCCGTCACGCGGTGATCGGGGGTCATGAAGACCGGGACACTGGTGATCGAGGACTGCTTGGCCTCCAAGGGGACTTGATCGACATCACGGATGACGATCTGGAACCGTGACTCCAGTCTCTTTCGAAAGCGTTCGTTCGTCGCCAGGTCGCGGTGGAACTCCCGGCAAGGTCCGCACCAGGCGGCACTCCAAACGACTAGCGCCGGACGGCCCGTAGAACCTGCCCCCGGGGACGCCTGCGGGTGATGCCAGGGGCAGTTGACACAGTCACACCGCGCTCCGGAGCTGAGCCGCGACTGCTCCCATGTCTGCCATGATGCGAGCAGTCGCGGGAGCGGCTCGCGGTAGACTTCCACGAGCGATTGCGATGGCGGGGTGGATGACCGCTGGACTTGCATCAGTTCCTGCGACGGACCGCGCGACAGCAGAAACTCGACCAGCGAAAACCCTTCGGCATAGAGTTGCTGAGAGTCATCCGCAGTCGATGGATATTGAAGCTGATCGATCGTCGCCGGGGTCAGAAGGCGTCGGCGGGAGGTCCGGAGTTGCTCGCGAAGCTGGGCGTGCGTCGCCTCGGATTCGCAGAGCGAGGCACACCCCTCATCCAGCCAGCGCGGCAACGGGCGACGAACCAGTGTGGCTCGCACGGCATGGTCGACCTCATGGGGGAGTACATCTTGCAGCACCGCTGTGCGGTCTCCGCAGACGGTCATCTGCCAGCCAAAGACTTCGCCGTTGGCGAGTCGAAACCGCGTTGACCCACTGCCGGTTCCGCGCTGGACCGACCATTCGATCGGGCAAGGGGCAAACCAGTTACCCGGCAGCGAACGCCCCGACCAGAACTTCGCGGAGCGCTCACGGGCGACCTCTGCGGCCTGTCGCAGCTCGGGATCGGAGCTGGAAAAGTTTTGTGCTTGAGCTGAGCGAACGGCGAGTGAGAAACAAGCCACTGTGAAGAATCGAATGAGTAGTCCCGACCGACGCCCGGTGAGTGCTGGGCCGCTGACGAAGCGTCTCATTCCTGGCTGCAAGTTGAACATCATGGCAGCCCCCTTCGCTGTTCGCTCACTTCGGTCCAGCGTCGCACGCGCTCGTACTTTCCCAAGGTGACCAAGGTGCGCAGGAGCCTTCCCGGCGAGTATTCCGTCGGGTTCGCGTGGTTCATTCGGTTGAGCCGCATCAGCACGGCCGCGATCAACTCGGAGCAAAATAACGACCGCAGATCAGCCCCCGGCAAGAGCCCGAGCCAGCGCAGAGCCCGGGTGCCGGAGAGGAGCGCCCCTTCCAGGTCGTACCCGACACTGGTCGCGAGAAACCGCCGAAACAACAGATCGCGAAGCAGCAACCGTTCTTCCGCATCGAACTGGTTGATCGGCGTCAGTCGATAGAGATCGACCGTTCCGCCCGCCTGGAGGTAGTCCCTCAGACGGACCTCGGGATCATGGGCCTGACACCCGGAAACCAGCCGCCCCTGAATCAGACACGGGTGCGGACAAAGCGTCGTCGACTCCACCCACAGCAGACCGCGATCCGACTCGGACAGGATCGCCACATGCGAGGGGCCTAAATGTAATCCTGACGGAGCCCACGCCGAAGCTGTCACGCAGCGGATCGCGCAGCTCTGCCAGTCAGTGCCATGGCAGGCGACGATATCACCGGGGAGAAACAGGGGGGGCGATGAGGGCACGAAACAACCGAGTGCAGTTCGAGCAGGACGAAATGTCCGCTGTACGAACTACCCGGGAGCGGTCGCGCGCCGTGGGTCGGGCCTTTCTGGCCCGTCCGTTTGGCATCATCAACAGAAGGACGGGCCAATGGAGCCCGTCCCACGAACGAGAGCGACTGATTACACCAACGTCCTAGTGATCGTAATGTCCGGTCTGGTGGTAGTCGTAGTGTCCGGGCACGTAGTCGTAGTGCCCCCGGTGCCGCTGAAGGGAGGGAGCGTGGTAGTCGTAGTGACTCGTGTTGTGGTAGTACGACTGGCTTTGGTAGGCCGGGGTGTAGCTCGGGGCATAGCTGTACCGGGGAGCCGAGTAGACTTGGACCCCGAAGCCATTCCCGCGGTAACCGCTGGAGTAGCCGCCGTGGAATCCGCCTTGATAGCCCCCACCGTAACCGCCGTAGCCACCGCCATAACCGCCGTTGCAGTGATCGGCGAAGACGTTGCTGGAGCTGGCTGTGACCAGACCCACGATGACCAGCGTCGAGAGGATGAAGCGAGACATGATGGTTCCCTTTCCGGGTTTCGAGAAGCGCTCGGAGGGCCAGGAGTTGGCGTCCGACGGGAGTAGAAAATGCAACGTTCGTGCCAGAAGTTACAAAAACAGGAATGTCCGGTGTTTCGCTCAGCATTCATGGATTCCAGACCCTTCGTGAGTCGTGCAGAGCGAATCCGTTTGATGAAAAGTGTCGTCGACTTGAACTCGAAACGGGGTCTCTAGCCCGCCACTGTGGAAGTCGCACATCGCCCAGGTCGGGAGAGCAGTTTCTCAATCGAATGCCTCGGCAGCGGCCAAGGAGGTCGGCCACGAGTTGAGGGCCGCTTGGCCCTCCGGCTCCCCTCTCCCCCAGACTGTTGAAGTCAGTGGCATGGGCGTCTCGCCCATGCGATTTCCCAAGGATTCACGGGCGGGACGCCCGTGCCACGGGGCTTTTTCAAAAGGCCCCCGGGAGAGGGGTGAGGGCCGCATGAGAGGAGACCCGCGAACAGCACGGTAAACCATGAACCATGAACCATAAACCCTCCCCATTACCTTTTTACAATTTACGCAAGCTTTTCCGATTGTGGCGGTCGTTGCCATTTCGCTTCCCTTCCGGGTCTCGAAAAATCCACCGAATGCCCGTTTTGCAACACGGAAAGTAGTAGAATGCTAACTACGGGTCGATTTTCGCTCAAGTTTGGGTGGGAATCGGTCGCGTCACTCGGCACCATGAGGCGCTGTCGAGAGTCTTGGCACGGAACGTCAGCTCGAGTGTTCGTCGGAGTGTCCGGCTATGAAGAGTTTCCTGTGGAGTGCGGTGGCCTGCCTGGCTGCCCTCACCTCGTCCGCTCAAGGCGGATGGTTCTGTGGTGCGGCGAACTATCGCTGCTGCCCGGTCGCATCGTGCCAGCCGACCGCCTGCTACACGGCCTGCCGCGTCGAACGGCAGACCTGCTTCCGGACGGTGTACGACACCGTCTACGAGCCGCAGACGTACACCTGCAACCGAACGGTGCAGGAGATGGTCTGCGAAGATGTCGCGCAGACCTGCTACCGCACCGTCATGGAGCAAGCTGTCCGCGAAGTCCAATACACAGTGCAGAAGCCGGTCTATGAGACGGCCTACCGCACGGAGAATTACTGTGTGCAGCGACCGGTCTACGAGACCCAGTACCGCGAACACACCTACCAGGTCCAACGACCGGTCGTGCAGACCGTCAACCGCCAGGTGAAGCGGATCGTCTGCCGCCCCGTCACCGAGAACCACTCCCGGCAGGTCTGCCGCACTGTCTACCGGCAGGTCACCGAAACGATCAACCAGGAACGTTGCTACACCGTCCGCGAGCCCGTGTCGGGCTTCCGTACCGTGCGGCAGATGACCGGTTCGTTCCAGACCCAACAGGTCAACGTCCCCGGCCCCATGATGCCTCGCTGGGTTGTCGACCCATGCAGCCGCCTTCCACGACTGTGCATGGTACAGTGTCCCGGATACACCCGCTGCCGCCGCGTCTGGGTGCCGCAGGTTTGCGAACGCCAGATCCCGTGTACCACCTACCAAGCTCGTGTTGTCCGCCAGAGCTGTCCGATCACCGTATGCCGGACGGTTCCGCAGACGGTCACCGAGAATATTCCGTACACCACCACCCGCATGGTGCAGCAAGAAGTCGTCGACAACATCCCGGTTCAAGTTTGCAGCTACGTCTGCGAGACCAAGGTCAACCGCATCCCATACCAGACCTGCCGGATGGTCACCGAGAACAAACAGCGGCAGATCCCCACGCAGACTTGTCGCATGTTGAACGAAGTTCGCACTCAGCAAGTCCCGTACTGCGTGGCTCGCCAAGTCCCCTGCACCGTGACGCACAAGGTCGCCCGCTGCGTGACCCGCAACGAACCAGTGTGCATGACGCGGATGGTCGCCAAGCAAGTCTGCCGGCAAGTGCCTTACGAAGTCTGCCGGATCGTTCCGCAGATGCCGTGCGACACCTGCGAGACGGGTGCTGCGTCCTACGCTCCAGTCGGGTCAGCCCCGATGCAATACGAAACCGCCCGCCCGAACTTCGAAGGCCAGATCATCGACGAAGGTCCGATGCTCCCCGGTCCTATGATCAACGGCCCGGTCATCAACGGGCGACCCGCCCACAATGATGTGCCAGCAGCCCGGCCCAACATTGCGGAACCAGCCATTGTCCCCGCCCCCGAAGCCCGCCGCACCGGACCAAGTGCCCTCCGCATTCAGTCCCGCCGGTTCTAGCTGAGCAGTCAGACATCGCGGTCCGTGGGATAGGCTCCCAGCCTGTCATCTTCCGCGAAAAGACAGGCTGGAAGCCGATCCCACGCGATTCGCCATCGGGCCAGCCCGACGGCCCCCAATTCAGGGAAGACGGGCCAACCCGCCGTTGTGCGGCGAGGCCAGCTATGACAGTGGCGAACAGGACGACCGCGAGCAATCGCTGTCGTCCTGTTTCGTTTTGTGACAAGATGTTTCGGGGATCAGTTTGTGTACAACTCCTTCATGCCTTCAAGAATGGTTTTCAGTGCATAGTTCCTGAGCGCAGAACTGCCGCAACCACGTGGAAACACGGCGTTCGCGGCAAGTCCGAATCCCTTTGCGTCCTTGCGCCATGGCGACTTTGCGTTCCATTCGGAGTCGCTGCTCCCGACACGGATCAGAATTCAACGCAAAGGCAAGCCGTACTGAACCCGGATGAATTCGGGCATCTCACCAGTCGACGACGATTTCGGCGACCTTTGCGGTGCGAGCGGCCATCTCGGTCAAGCTGAGGCCTTTTGCGGTGGCCACGAGCGGCAGGACTGGCGCTTCAACCGGTTTCGCAGCCACCGGCTCTGGTGTGGAGAGCGGGGGAGCCACATGCTCCGCGAGTCCCGCAACGACCGGCACGACAACAACGGGTACAGCGACTGGTTGCGGCACGCGTGTCGGTGGCTTGAGCGGCTTGAACCCCGGAGGGGGTGGTGGGATCACACGCGCGGTGGTTGGCCGCAGAGCCTCAGCGGGCGCTGCGGGCTGGAACGTTGGCGCGGCGGCGGCCACGGGAGATCCACTGGTGCCCTGCGCCAGCGGGCCGCGCTGGGGAGGCCGGTTCGGCTTGAAGTCGAGGGTCTTGATGCGGCTGGCAATTGCCGAGGGAACGTCGTTTCGGACCGGCGATGGAATCGGCGTGGGCGCATCCGCCGAAGCATCCGTGACGGACGAAGGCGTCTGTCGGATGGCGGAACTCGGTTCTGCTTCGACACGGTCCTCGTCGGTGCTGATTGACGAGACGGGATCCGGCAGGACATCCAGTGTCCCCACAGGTTCCGCGACCGGCGCGACAACTTCAACCCATACTTCGGCAATCGGACTCGGCGGAGGCTGAGTCTCACGGAATGGAGTCGCCTCTGGGACCGCAGGCGTCTCCGGTGTCGTGTCTTCCACGGCGAATTCGGGACTCGATTCTGCCGTCAGCGGTTCCTCGATAGCTGCAACTGCGACCGGGATCGCAGGGGCGATGACCTCTGCGGGCTTCGTAGCCAGCGGTCCGCGTGTGGGCGGCTTGAGTGGCTTGAAGTCGCTCGGCGGGGCGGGCACTTTACTGCTCGTGTAGGCGTAGGGATTCGCGGACACCGGCCCTTCTTCCAGCGGAGTGGTGGTCACGAACTCTTCGACAGGCTTCCCAGCCGCTGCGCCGCGGGTCGGCGGCTTGAGGGGCTTGAAGTCGCTCGGCGGCGGAGAAATCCGGTCCGCGTTGTAAGCGGAAATCCCCGGTGACGCGGAGCCCTCCTCAATCGGTGTGGTGGTCACAAACTCTTCGATGGCTTTGCCAGCTGCGGTTCCCCGCGTGGGCGGTTTGAGCGGCTTAAAGTCGCTCGGAGGAGGTGGAACGGTCCCATCGCTGGTAAAGTACCGAGCGGGCGAGGGAACGCCGTTCTGCCGGTCTTCCAAGGGGGTCGTGGTAACGAACTCATCCAGCGACTTCCCGACAGCCGGACCGCGGAGAGGTGCCTTAAGCGGTTTGAAGTCGCTCGGCGGGGCGGGAATGCTGTCCGCCAATTCGATCTCGGCTTGGGCGATCTCGCGCGGGGGGCGCGGTCCCTGGTACTGGTAGTAAGTGCATTCGATGCGCCCGTTGTAGAGCTTGCGGCGGCGATCGGCGGGCCGACCGACCAGACGTTCGAACCCCGGATGTGCGGTGATGCAGTAGAACGACCACGTCGGGTGCATCCGCATGAGCTCGCCGAAGTCTTCATTGAGCTGGTCAACGCTATCGCGGTCACCCATCCGCTCCCCGTACGGCGGATTCATAATCATGCAGCCGTACTCGCGGTACTCCGTGAATTCGGCGAGCATCTTGCGTTCGAAGTGGATGTCCATCCCCACACCGGCATCGCTGGCATGCTTGCGGGCCAGGCGAATGACTTGGGGGTCCATGTCACTGGCGAGGATCGCTTGCTCGAGCGGCTTTTGACGCAGGTCGCGGGCCTCCTTGCGGGCTTCGGTCCAGAGCTTCATCGGCACCTGCGGCCACATCTCGGCGGCGAACGATCGGTCCGCACCCGGCGGCATGTTGCGAGCGATGAGGGCTGCCTCAATCGGGATCGTTCCGCTCCCACAGCACGGGTCGACCAGGATGCGATCGCGATTCCAGTAGCTGAGCTGGATCAGGGCGGCCGCGAGGGTCTCCTTCATGGGAGCGTCGGTGGTTTCCTGGCGATAGCCGCGTTTGTGGAGTCCCTCACCAGAGGTATCGATCGTCAGCGTGGCCCGATCGTTGAGCAGCGAGATCTCGATGGGGTACTCGGGCCCGTTCTCTTCGAACCAGATCCGCTGGTGCTTGGTCTTCAGGCGTTCCACGATCGCCTTCTTCACGGCGCGCTGGACGCTCGGTGTCGCGGTGAGCATCGACTTGACCGACTTGGCGTAGACCGGAAAGGCTGCATCAACCGGCAGCCAGTCCTCCCACGGCATTTCCTTGGTCCGTTCGAAGAGCTGTTCGAAGTCGGGGCAGTGGAACTCGCCGATGACGACCAGCACGCGGTCCGCGCAGCGGAGCCAGAGGTTGGCCTTGCAGATGGCGGAGACATCGCCCTTAAAGCGGACGCGCCCATCCTCGACCCTGGTCTCGGTAAACCCGAGTTTCTGGACCTCGCGCTCGACAATGGCTTCGAGGCCAAACGCCGCAGTGGCGATCAGTTCAACTTGATTCATGATGTCCGTGCCGTGAGTCGCCGGAATCGGTCCCGGCGAGGATGAGTCAGTCTGCGATCAAAGAGTCCACCACGTTTAGCAGTCGTTGCCCGTCTCTGCTCTCCAAGCCTGCGTGGTGAAGCTTTCATTTCCGATGTGTCGTCAGTATAGAGAGTCGAACGGAAGATGTGAATTCGGATGGTCGAATTCGAATCCAGCGGCCAGATAACCCGCAGAATCGTTACATTCGTCGCCCTGATGGGAATCGTTTCATCCCGCAGCCCACTCCAGGTCGGTTCGCAATTGACCGGGGTCTCCCTCGTTTCCTAGAACTCCTCTTACAGCGATTGCTGCCAGGGATGGCGATGGGGGTTCTCATGCGGCTATACGTGTTGTTTGCGGTGACTGCCGTTCTGTTGATCGGTTTGGGGTGTGGTTCGTCGCCCGGTCAGGCGGAGCGGGCTGCTCCGGTCGCGGTTTCCGCCATCGAATCGCTATCGACCGTGAAGGCGAAACGCGACTGGAAGTCGATTGTTGTCCACCACACCGCCACGGAGTCGGGTAGCGTCGAAAGCATTGACGCGGAGCATCGGACACGGCGCGATGGGAACGGGAATCCCTGGAAAGGGATTGGTTATCACTTCCTGATCGGGAATGGGCATGGGATGCCGGACGGCGAGGTCACTGCGACCTTTCGCTGGAAGGAGCAGCTCGATGGCGCTCATGCGGGCAACGCCGAGTACAACACGACCGGCATCGGGATTTGCCTCGTCGGCAACTTCGAAGAATCCCCGCCGACCGAAGCCCAGATCAAGGCGACCCGGCAATTGATCTCGGGATTGCAGAGAGCGTGTGCCATTGAGACCACCGGGATCGTGCGACATGGAGATGTTCGCGCGACCGCCTGTCCTGGGAAGCTGTTCCCCTGGGATCGGGTCGTGGAGGCGAAGCTGGCTCTGAGCGAGTCTCGCAAAAGGCACAAGCCATAGCGAAACGAATGGATCCGTCGGCTTGATTGCCCCGTGATTATCCGGGAGAGATTCGACGATCACCATCCGCACTGTGAAGCATGGAGGTGCCTCTTTGATCGATAGTCCAAACCCCGATGAACCCGATTGGGATGATGCTTTTGATTCGTTGTCCGACCCGCTCGACAGTTGGGGCCAATCGCAAGATGCCGATCTCGACGAACAGTGGGCGTGCGAGCCATGGGGTGATCTGACGCTGTTCCGTCCCGAAGGACAGGAGTCATCGTACGCTTATCCGTTGTTGATTTGGCTGTCGATCGACGCGACACCGGGCGTCACACTGCGCGATTGGTTCCCCGACTTGAGTGAGCGGAACTATGTGGGGGTCGAGGTGCCGTGCCATGGAATGCCCGCGCTGGCCCAGCGCGTCGAGCAGGCGATCCACGAGGCGGGCCGCTTCTCCAATATCCATCCGCAGCGGATCTGGCTCGCCGGTCGGGGGGCCGCCGCCGATGCCGCCCTGGCCTGCCTGCCTCTGTTGGCCCCGGTGATTGCGGGGGTCGTGGCCCTGCACCCAACGCACCCCGTGCCCGCCATCGAGTCGGCCTGCTCCGCAGCCCCGTTCGTGACACTTTACCTGGCCCTCACTGGTCCTCGGGAATCCGAAGCGGATCAGGTCAGCGCTGCCTGGCGGGATGCGGGGGGCGACTGCCGTTGTGTCCTCACCGTCCCGGATGATGCCGAAGAGCGGCTGGCGATTTGCAGTGATTTGAACGTCTGGCTCATGGAGCAAGTGACCGCTCCCGTAGCTCGGTAAAAAATTGGTCAGATGAATCTGACCATACGATCGGATTGTTCCCTTAGCACCGCTCGATCAATGACTGTCCGATCGTCGTGGATCGCTCCGCGATCCAACGTTGGTTCGCGGAGCGAACCACGACGATCACTTGTCGAATGGTCCTTACTCGCCGTCCGGCTCCTCCAAATACGTATACCCGTCAAGTCCCTCTTCGAAGTATTTCACGTACTCACCCGCTTCGGAGTGCGTGATCCGACCTTCTCTAATCGCCAGATCGACCGATTGTTGCAATCGGTCGATCAGGTCGCGGCCCTTGAACTGGACGTAGTCGAGAACCTCGTTGACCGTTTCCCCCTTGAGGATCTGGTTGAGTTCCACCTCACCCGCCTCATTCAAATCAACATGCACCGCGTTCGTGTCACCGAACAGGTTATGCAGGTCTCCCAGGATCTCCTGGTACGCCCCGATCAGGAACGCCCCCAGATAGTAGTGGTGCCCATCGTAAGGATGCAGCAGCAGCGTCTTCTTCACATCGCGCTGATCGATGAACGTGTCGATCTTCCCATCCGAGTCACAGGTGATGTCGCTGATCACCGCATGCCGCGTCGGTTGCTCATTCAAACGATGAATCGGCATCACCGGGAAGAGCTGCTTGATGGCCCAGCTATCGGGCAACGACTGGAAGAGCGAGAAGTTGCCGTAGTACGTATCCGACAGCATCCGGTCGAGCCCCATCAGCTCCTCGGGGGTGTGATCGAGTTCTTGGACCAGCTTGCGGATCTTATGAATGATCGCAAAGAACAAGTTCTCGGCGATCACCCGCTGATCGAGCGGCAGGTAGCCCGCGCTGAAGAGGGTCGTGGCGGTATCGAGGGCTTGCTGGGCGTCGTGATAGGTCTCCAGAACGTTGCGGGCCTTGGCTTCCTGGTAGGTGATTAGCAAGTCATGGAGCGGCTGTTCGTGGTTATCGGGCATCTCAGTCGGGATATCGGTGACCTCACCTTGCGTCGTGACGCCCACGGTGCCGAAGACCAGCACGCTGTGGAAAGCGGCGACGGCGCGACCGCTCTCGGTGATGATATTCGGATGGGGAACGCCGACCTCATCACAGACCGTTTGGATGTGATAGACGACATCGCTGGCGTATTCCTGCCAAGTGTAGTTCATGCTCGATTCGAAGTTGGTCTGCGACCCGTCGTAGTCGATCCCCAGCCCACCACCAACATCCAGGTATTGCAGCCCAGCTCCACGCTTGGCGAGGTCGGCGTAGACCCGAATCGCCTCGGTGACTGCCCCCTTGACCTGCCGGATGTTGGTAATCTGGCTGCCGAGGTGGAAGTGCAACAACTGGAAGCAGTCGGCCATCCCGAGGGCTTCGAGCTTCTGGTAACACTTCAGCACTTCACTGACGGTCAGGCCGAACTTCGAGCGATACCCGCCCGATGACTGCCACCGTCCCGAGCCCCGCGTGGCGAGCTTGACGCGCATTCCGATCTGGGGCCGAACGCCGACCCGCTCCGCGTACTTGAGGACTAAGTCGAGTTCGGAGACCTTCTCGACAACGGGGATGACATTCCGGCCAATCTTCTGGGCCATCATCGCCATCTCGATGAACTCATCATCCTTGAAGCCGTTGCAGATCAGGGGCGTGGTCTGGTCTGCTAAGGCGATGATCGCCATCAATTCCGGCTTGCTCCCCGCCTCCAGCCCGAACCCCAGCGGGCGACCGTACTCGATGATCTTCTCGACGACTTCCCGCTGTTGGTTCACCTTGATCGGGTAGACGCAGCAGTATTTTCCCTTGTAGTCGTGTTCTTGGATGGCGAACTGAAAGACATCGTGAATCTCTTTCAGCCGGTCCTTCAAGATCCCATTGAACCGCACCAGGATTGGCAGATCGAGCCCCCGCTGTCCCAGGCGATCGATCAGCACCTTCAGATCAAGGCTTTTCGCCGGATCGCGATCCGGATGGACATAGAGGTGGCCGTTCTTTCCGACCGAAAAGTAGCCCTTACCCCACAGCGGGACATCGTACCAGTCGCTCGAATCCTCGCTCGTCCAGCGGTCGGCGGGTTCAATCATTCAGGCACTCCGGGTGGGCGAACAGCGTGACAGCGGGGCCGCGCGGAAAGCGCTCCGGCAGCGAAACAGAATCTATCCGGGCGGGGAGGCAAATTCAATTTGGCACCATTCTGAGCGCCGAAGGCTCATTCCGTCATTCCCTTGAACACTGAATCAGTACAAAAAATGGTCCACCACCCACCTGCGCGCTTGACGCCCCGCCGCCACAAGGTCTAATGTTGTGGAGGGCGACGCAAGCCGCCCCTCAGCCGCTCCTGTAGCTCAGTTGGTTAGAGCGCATCCTTGACATGGATGAGGTCGCAGATTCGAGTTCTGCCAGGTGCATTCCCCTTCCCCCGGTTGCAAGACATTACTGAATCGTGAGTTACGATACCTGACGGCGTTCGTCATTGCGGTGGAAAACCTGATTCAAACGTGGTAGTGACTACCACAATTGAAGAACTGGACCGCACGATGACTAAAAAGCGTAGCTCCCTGCCAGCATATCTGCTCCACAAGCCCACGGGGCAGGCTTGATGTCGGATCGCAGGCAAAGACCATTACCTTGGCCTGTTCGGATCGGAAAATTCCCGGATCAAGTACGGGCAGCTGATCGCCAAGCTGGCGGGGGGCATGTCGATTGACCCTCTGGCCGACTCCACTCGTGGAAGGCCACCACGAGATGATTCCGAGGCCGATCCCGGTCCGACTGTCGGGGAATTGTGTCTCGCCTTCCTGCGGTACGCGGAGACGCACTACCGCAAGAATGGGGAACCAACCAGCCAGTTGCATGTCGTCAAAGGCACTGTCCGCCCGCTGAACGAACTGTACGGACTGACCCCGGCGAAAGACTTCGGACCTTTGGCCCTCAAGGCCGTCAGGGCCAAGGTGGTGCAAGTCGGCTGGACACGTGGAACGGTCAATTCGGCGATGGGGAGGATTCGGCGAATCTTCAAGCATGCGGTCGAGAACGAACTGATCGACGCCAGCATTCTCCAGAGGCTGCAATGTGTCGCCCCGCTTCTCGCTGGTCGCACCGAGGCACACGACAACGCTCCCCGCACTGCGGTTGAGCCAGCCGACATTGAAGCGGTTCGCCTGTTGGTCGGTCCCATCGTTCGCGACCTGATCGACGTGCAACGCCTCACCGGGGCACGCTCGGGAGAGTTGCTGGCGCTGACCACGGGGGGCATCAACCGGTCGTCAGTGAGTCACTCGCTGTGAGCGATCAGATCCGGCAAATTGTTCCTGACCGAGTTCACCAGCGTAGAGACCGGGTAAGCCGTCATCTCATCTGCCGGGTACTGGTCGAGCATCGGCCACATCGTTGCGATGGGCTGCAAGTGCGTGCGGCAAAAGGGACAGGTGCGTACTCTGACCGCTAACGGTGTTGGAATTGCTTTCAGCCCGTTTGTCGAGTCGCATTTGCGGTCTGTTTACGCATTCTGAGCGGTAACGGACGTCGAATGGCTCCGAAGCCCGCTTTCTCGCTCAGCGAACACTGGGGGCAGATGTCGGCTATTCGCCAAGCAACTGAATCAATCCGTAGATGCCAGAGATAACCCCTGTAACTCCTCTCACAAGATTGACCCATTCCAGCCACGAATTGCCTGGAGCAAGTCTCAAATGACAGATGGAACTCCAGATTTGGTGGGAGGAATACAAAACCAGGAGCACATACACAGCAATCCAAAAATACTTAATCATCTCGATTGTCCTTTTAGAAAAAAGATTCATCTGCCGTCCGGTACAACGAAGAATTCGCAGCCGGGCTTACCCTTCGATTTGATATCCGCACTCAACTCAATGGAGGCAAAACGCTCTCCACAATGAAATACTCCACCCGCTCCGAAATTCGTCGTCGGTTTTCGAGATTTTCCAAAAGTCTCTGTGTCGCCCCTTCTCGCCTGCTGCCTGCTCGATGGGTGGCAACAACCGCATTCCCGGCTATTGTGGCGGCTCATCCTGAACCTGCTTTCAGTGACCTTTGCCCAGCAAACTTTCCGAGATCGAACGACGCCTGTGGGCTTCTGCGGATGAACTGCGGGCATGTCCCGCTTCATCCCCAAAGGTCAACAGGACAACTTCAACAACACTCCCGCAACCGGCGGCGGAAGTGGCGCTGAAGATCGGCTGATCTCGGTTACAATGCCGACAACGCGGGATAGGTTGATCCCCGACAAGCTGGCCTCCTGACCAGCCTC
>JAYSVZ010000256.1:0-5990 GCA_043718305.1 Planctomycetota bacterium
GTCAAGGACGGCAAGTCCCGAGAGAACGCGATCTTCGGGGCGGTGCTCGGCTTGGCCGTGTCGCTGCTGCTCATGTTCTTTGGGAAGCATGCTGCGAGCATTCCCGCGAAGTCGGGATCGATTTCCCAGCAGGCACTGGGGAACCTGAGCCGGCAGCGAATGCTGGCCAATCGAATGGTGCAACTGGTTTTCCAGAACGCCAATCCGACCAACGCGGGTCAGCGGGGGCCCAGCCTGTTCGGTTACTTGAGCGATGACGACAGCGAGCGTGTGGCCACTCAACTCCTGTTGCGTGAAGCGGACACCTTTGGGATTCAGGTTGATCGCGAGGCCGCGATGAACTACCTGAAGGAAGTGGCGGGCCAGGACGAAAACGGGGAGACCCGATTGACGCGTTCGGTCTACGACGAGAGTTTGAAAGAGACCCTCGCTGCAGGCGAGCGGGTCAGTGAAGCGACCGTGCTGCAATCGATTCAAGAGGAACTCCGCGCGCGGGCTGCGTTTCTGGCCCTGCGGAGTTCTGATCGCCTGACCCCGCAAGACTATTGGGATCTGCACCGCAAGATGGCGATTCGGCAGTCGAGCCATTTCGTCTCGATCCCCGTCGAGGAGTTCTTTGACAAGTCGGAACCGAGCGAAGGCGACCTCAAGGAACTCTTTGCAGCCCACCGCACGAACTATCCAAACTTCAACGCCAAGAAGGAATTCGAGGCGGGTTTGCCAGGCTTTGCCCTTCAGCGGCGAATCCAACTGGCCTATCTGGAACCCGACTACGAGGCTCTGGAAAAGCAAGTCCCGGCCATCACCGACGAAGAGGTGCTGACGCGCTACGAAGAGAGCTACAAGCGAGCCGTTCCCGCCCGGTCGGAAGGAATGCTGCCGCAGTTGCCACCCCTGCCGAACGTTTCCGACAAGACCGGAGAGGCTGAGCCACCCGCTGGGGAAGCTCCCGCCGCCCCGACCGAACCAGCCGCTCCCGCTGAGCCCCCCGCCAGCGAGCCGCAGGCTCCCGCCGAAGGGACGCCCGCTCCCGAAGCGACGCCAGCGGAACCAAAGCCCGAAACTCCCGCCGAAGCCAAGCCAGCCCCGGAAGCCAAGCCTGAAGCTCCAGCAACGGAAGCTCCAACCCCCGAAGCCCCCGCTCCGACCGAGGCCAAGCCCGAAGCGAAGTCCGAGGACAAGCCGCAGTCGTCGATCCGTTCCCGCCGCCTGAAGTGGCAGCCGGTCGCCTTGATCGCTGATGAGCCAGCCCCGGCCACGGAAGCCGCACCCGCCGCTGTCGTGCCAGTTGCACCTGCACCAGCCACTGAGCAGCCCGCTGCTCCGGAAGTTCCAGCGACCGAAAAACCAACCGAGCCAGATCCGGAAGCCCCAGCCAGTGATAAGCCCGCCGCCCCGGCTGCGGAGCCCCCGGCCACTGATCCACCGGCGGAGCCTGCGAAGCCCGAGACACCGGCCGCCGATGGTGCAGCGCCGCCCGCCCCGACCGATTCCACCCCGCTGAGCGTTCCCGCCACCGATGCTGAAGGGGATCCCGCCCCACCCGTCGCTGCGGTCCGTCCCCTGGATGAGGAGTTGAAGCAGCAGATTCGCGATGAATTACTCCGTGAAAAAACCGAACCGCTCAAACGGGAGAAGATCGCTGCAGCCAGAGACAAGATGGCCGAACTGGGCGACCGGGTACAGGAGTACCTCGATCACCAAAAAGCCGAAGACAAGGCCGAATCGCCGCTCACCGAACAATCCCTCTCACCAGAGGCTGCGACGAAGCTGTTGAAGGAGTACGCCGCCGAGAATGGCTTCGTGTACTCCGAGACGCCTCTGCAGACTTACGGAGAATTGATTCAGTCCGAAGATCATGCGATCGGCATGGCTCTCGTGGGTTCGCAAATGAATAGAGAGTCCTCGACGAAAGTGGTCGACGCTGCGTTTCGATCGAGCAGCGATCTGTTTCTCACGAGTAGTGCCAACAGCTTCATCAGCGGATCTCATTTCGCATACTGGAAGATGGACGATGTCAAAGAGCACGAGCCCAAGACGATCGACGAACCGGGTGTCCGGGAGATGGTGATCAAGGCTTGGCGGATGACCAAGGCGCGGCCCCTGGCCGAGAAGCGGGCCAAGGAACTGGCCGATCTGATTCGCCAGTCGGATAAACCCATGGAAGAGACCCTGGCCGACCAGACCGTCAATGGCCAACCCGCCACGCTCTTTGTCACGGTCAAGGCGACCGGCGATTACCAGTGGGTCACGACCGGCGGCGGTTTTAGCATGCCTCGCCCCGGCGATATTCTGGGGATCGATCCCCAGAAAATCGACGATCCGTTCCGGGCCAAGCTGTTCGACGACATGCAGCCGGGCGATGTCGACTCGCTTCCGAACGCCGACCGAAGCGTGTTCTATGTCATGAAAATCGATTCCCGATCCCACATGACCGAACCGGAAATGGATCAGCTCCACAAGGAGTTCGTCGGCTCGTCCAACTTCTTGCAGTCCTATCTCTTACAGATGGTGCTGACGCAGGAGGAGCAAGCGGTGCAATTCCAGCAGTTCGTTCAGCGACTCGAAGAACGACATGGTGTCGACCTCAGCCCACGCAACCGTGATGGCGGCTAGTGCCTCGTCCAGTCTTGATATGCCTGACAGCCCGACCTTCGATTCTGATCCGCACGACTCCCAGTTCCAGGGGACCGTCGTAGCACGCACCGTGCAACTCTGCCCGCCGTCCGATCCTCTCCGGTTGGAGAGCGGGAAGACCCTTGGCCCGATTCAGGTCTCGTATGAGACCTACGGCACATTGTCCCCGAAACGCGATAACGCGATCTTCATTTGCCACGCCCTGACTGGGGATGCCCATGTCGCCGGGCGGCATCATGGGGACGAGAAAAAGGCCGGTTGGTGGGACGGGTTTGTCGGACCGGGGAAGGGGATCGATACCGACCGGTACTTCGTGATCTGCGCCAATATTCTGGGCGGCTGCATGGGGACGACCGGACCCAGTTCGATCGATGCAGAGACGGGCCAGTTGTATGGGCCGGGCTTCCCGTTCTTGACGATTGCCGACATCGTGAGCCTGCATCAGCGGTTGGTCGAGTCGCTCGGCGTTGAGAAGCTCTTGGCGGTGGTGGGGGGAAGCCTGGGCGGGATGCAAGTTCTCGAATGGGCGGCCCGCTATCCGCAGAAATTGGGGGCGGCCATCGTCCTGGCGAGCGGGACGCGCCTCAATGCCCAGGGGATCGCCTTCAATGCGGTCGGACGGCGGGCCATTTATACCGACCCCGCTTTTCGGGATGGGAACTACTACGACCAGCCCGAGAAGCCCCGGTTCGGCCTGGCCCTCGCGCGGATGATCGCGCACATCACGTACCTGTCGGAACAGTCGATCGAACTGAAGTTCGGTCGCCGACTTCAGCACAGCGAGGATCTCACGTACGACCTCCGCAAGGAGACCGAGTTCCAGATCGAAAGCTACCTACACTACCAGGGCAAACGTTTCGTCGAACGCTTCGACGCCAACAGCTACCTGCTGCTGACGCGGGCCATGGACTATTTCAATCTGGAGATGACCCACGGCCCGCTGCCGGTGGCTATGGGCAAGACCGACGCTCGGTTTCTGGTGGTGTCTTACGACACCGACTGGCTTTTCCCGACCTCGCAAAGCCAATCCCTGGTGCGGGCTTTACTCGAAGCGAAACGACATGTGACTTACGCCGAACTCGAAAGCCCGCACGGGCACGATGCGTTTCTCATCGACTCCGAGTTGCCGATGTTGAAGGATCTAGTGGAGCCGTTTTTGGCACGGACGCTCGAGGCGGGGAGTCGGTAGGGCGAGCAACCACCTCCGGCTCCCCTCTCCCCCCGGGAGAGCGGTTGGGGGTGAGGGCCGCGTGGCGAAACAATTCTCGAATGGACTCTGGCTGAGGGCCCAATGCGCTGACTGAAGACCAATTCTAAAAGTGCTCTAGTCCGAAGCAGGCCACGCAGTTCCGCGAGGCTCTGCATCCCACCAGTCGCCAGAACGATCCCTTCAATGCCAAACTGCTCGCGAAGTTCCTCCAGCATTATGAAATACCAAGCCGCCATCCGCGCCCTGGCCTTCCAATGGATCCGCATCCTGTTCCCAATGTGGAAACACCGAAAGCCCTCCGATGACACCCACGACACCCAAGCCCTGTCCAAGGCCCAATGCCCCCTCGCCAAACGGCTGACCAAGGCCCCCTCACAAAACCCGGAGAATGCCAAACATGTAACTTGACGAAACCTCAGAGGTCTTTCAGGACTTCCGAGCATATCGCGGAATCGATACCCAGGGCGTTGGCCGTTTCGGGAGTCGAAGTTCCTACCGAATCGCACTCACGATGGCGTTACTCAGCTTCGTCAGCGCCGGGCCACTCCCTTTTTCCAGGGGGAGTGTTGATAAGAGGACGGCGGCGGCCTGGCGATCGGGATCGATCCAGTGCAGCGTCCCGGTCGCCCCCCAATGCCCGTACGTCCGCGGACCGAGCAGATCGCCGAACGAAGTGGAGTGTGCGGGCCAATGCATCCGCCAGCCAAAGCCCCACCCCCGGCAACGGCGATCAGCTTCCGGCAAGTCGGGGTAGCCCATCAATTGATTGGTGGTCGCCGCCTGGATCGTGGCCTGCGAAAAGACTTTGTTCAGACCGTTGGTGCCGCCATCCAGCATCATCTGGCTGAAGAGAATCATGTCGGCGGTCGTGGTCAGCATCCCCCCCCAGGGAGCAGCGAGTTGGAGCCAGTAGCGGCTATTCCAATTCCAGTCGTCCCCCCCGAGTTGCTCTTCCGGTGGGTCGACAATGGCCAGGCGAGATGACCGCCCGCCCAATTCGAACCAGTCATCGGGAGCGCCCAACACGGTGTCCTCCATCCGGAGCGGTTTAAACAATTCTCTGTCCAGAAACTGCGGCAGCGGAGTCCGCGTGACGGCCTCCATGACTGCCGCCAGCAGGACAAATCCCATGCTCTGGTACTGCGTCCCCCGGCCCGGCGGAAAGTCGAGCGGGACCGTGCAGGCCCCATCGATAAACCGCTGAAGCGGCGACAACGTCATGCGCAGAGCCCGGTTATTCGGCAATTGATCGGGAAGCCCCGACGTATGCGTCAGCAGATGCCGAATCGTCAGCCCCTTCTTTCCCGCGTCGGTGATCTGCGGCAGATAATCGGCGACCGGATCGGCCAATGAGATGATCCCCCGTTCGACCAGCTTGAGGGCTGCCATAGCGACAATCGGCTTGGTCAGCGACGCCGATAGGAAAATCGAATTGGAGGGTAACAGGCGGGCCGATGGGGACGGCGACTGCCGCCCGAACTGGTACTCCCCCGCCGATTTGCCACGCACGGTGACCTGAAACGCCAAACCGGGAAGGACAGTCTGCGTCAACCGCTGTGCCAGCGAGAGAACCTGGCTCCACCCCTCGGGATGCATCCCCGCGTCTTCGGGAGAGGAGATGACCAGAAATTCGTGGGAGTCTGATTTCATGAGGGAAAGGCATTCCATAGCCGTTGGCCAGCGAACGCGACCCTCGGCCCAAGGATCGGTTCATCCTTCGATTATCACTGGGTCCGTGACCCACCACAAGTGGACCGTTGGGGGGCCATTTCGCATTGTCAGTGATCTCGACTTGGGGGTTAGAAGGGATCGCGATTCCTGTTGCTCTGGCCCGCGATTCAGATAAACTATCGTTGAAGTGAAATCAGACACTCTCTGGTGTCAAGCTTGGCCGATGTTGGGAAGACAGAGCCCATGGGTGCCTGCCGCGTGATCCTTGCCTGTTCCGTCATGCTGAGGCTGATGTTCTGTGGAGTGTCAGCGGAAGCTCAGGTGAGCGTCAGCCCGGTCCGGATTCTGCTGGATCGGCCCGAGGCGTCTCAGCAGATTTTGGTGACTGAGCGAACGGGCGATCTGCTCCGGGATGTCACGCGGGAAGCCGAATTCATCGCGCCGTCTGACGGGCTGGTGCGAATCGACGCCG